>JAZNDR010000052.1:0-41846 GCA_045588185.1 Candidatus Scatosoma sp.
TAGTATATTTCAATATTCAAGCGTTGAATATACGGTAGTAGAAAACGGCGTATACTATCTTGACGGTTGGATAATTCACGCGGATATGGATATCGTTTCCGGCGACTATGCGATTAAAGAAGGAACGGTCGGTATTGCCGACTCTGCATTTAATGCAGGTGCATGGGGAGTGAACACTTCCTTAACGGGCATAACGATTCCTAACACCGTAAAAACTATTGGCGATGAAGCATTTGAGGGGTGCGCGGGCTTGACGAGCGTGGAAATTCCCAGTAGCGTAAAATTGATTGGCAGATTTGCGTTTTCCAATTGCCAGGGCTTGACAAGCGTAACGGTTGGCGATACCACGATTCCCAGCGGTGTGGCAAGGTCGGTCGTTATCGACGAGTATGCGTTCGCGTACTGTAAAGAGCTTGCGAAAGCGACGATTAGAAATATCGTAAAATCTATCGGCGAAGCTGCGTTTAACGGTTGCGAAAAGCTTGCAACGGTAGAATATACGGGCACGATTGAGGATTGGAATGAGGTAGAAACGGGCGAGGACTGGCTGAACAACACGCTTGTAACGGAAATTAAGTGCTCGGATTATATCGCGGATATCGAATAAACAAGGATATAAACGGTAATAAAGCGCACGCGCGGAAAGAATTTTCTCGCGCGTGCGCGTTTTTTATTGCTTTTTTTTCGGGGGTTTGGTATACTAATACCGATAATCCACGATAGCGAGATTTTTTATTATGGCAAACGGCGAATTTACCGATAAAGTGAAAATTTTAATAAAAGCAGGCGACGGCGGGGACGGTATGAACTCGTTTAAAGCCTTTAAAGGCAAGCCCGCGTGCGGGCCCGACGGCGGGGACGGCGGAAGGGGGGGTAACGTCTATTTCGTCGGCGACAAGGATATGAACGACTTGTTTTCTTTCCGTTTTACTTCCCGCTTTTTAGCGGAGAACGGCGAGGTCGGCGGTACGAACAGATGCTTTGGCAAAAGCGGTAAAGACGTCTTTATCAAAGTGCCTTTGGGTACGCTCGTACGCGATGAAGAAACGGGCAGACTCATTTGCGACGTGTTCGAGGACGGACAGCAAATCCTCGTAGCGCGGGGAGGAAACGGGGGCAAAGGCAACGTGCGCTTTACCACCGCCCGTCGGCACGCGCCCAACTTCGCGCAAAAGGGCGAAAAAGTAAAACAGCATTACGTTATTTTGGAAATGAAAGTGATAGCGGACGTGGGTTTCGTGGGATTCCCGAACGTCGGCAAAAGCACGCTGCTTTCCAAAATTTCCGCGGCTCGTCCTAAAATTGCAAACTATCATTTCACGACTCTTTCCCCTAATCTTGGCGTCGTGCGCTACTACGAAAAATCGTTCGTGGCGGCGGATATCCCGGGACTTATCGAGGGCGCGGCGCAAGGCGCGGGCTTGGGCCACGATTTCCTGCGCCATATCGAGCGTACCCGTATGCTCTGCCATGTGGTGGATATCTCTGGCTGTGAGGGGCGCGACCCGATAGAGGACTTCAAAAAAATCAACGAGGAATTAAAGGAATACAGCGAAGTGCTTGCGAAGCTTCCGCAGATAATCGTATGTAATAAATGCGACGTTTACGGCGCGGAAGAGAATCTGAAAGCGTTTAAAAAGAAGTACGGCAGAAAGTATAAAATATTCCCTATTACTGCGCTTTCAGGCGAGGGCACGCGCGAGCTGTTAGAGGGCATTATTGCGGTACTCGATACCCTGCCCCCCGTCGAACCCGTACCCGTGGACGAGGAATTTGAATACAAGGCGAACGAGGATTTGTCGTTCGAGATATTCAAGGACGAGGACGGCGTGTTCGTCGTCGTGGGCGGTTTGATAGATATGCTTTGCCGAAACGTAGTTTTGAACAATCCCGATTCTATGCAGTATTTCCAAAAAGTCCTGCGCCTTCGCGGCGTTATCAAAGAACTTTCGAAAATGGGCTGTAAAGAGGGGGATACCGTGTCTATCGGCGAAGTAGAATTCGACTTCATACCGTAAAACGGCATAGTAAATGCAGAATGTAGAATGCAAAATAATGGAAAAACCACAAGGAAAACAAAGCAATGATAGTAACCAGTGAAAACATTACGAGTAAACAAAGAAGCAAACTCAAATCCATTGCGGCGAAGCTTTCGCCCGTAACGCAAATCGGTAAAGGCGGTATCACCGACAATCTTTTAAAGACCCTTTCCGACGCGCTCGACGCGCACGAAATCATTAAAGTGAACATTTTAGAAACGGCGGACGACGACGCGCGCAATCTCGCCGAGAACGTTGCCGAATTATTAGAAGCCGTACCCGTAGCGGTCATCGGCAGAAAGGCGATTTTCTACCGCTATTCCCGCCGAGATAAATTCGTACACCTCGAATTTTAAGTGAGGTCTGTCCCCAACGAGGGGTCAAGGGGCATTGTCCCTTGTCGGGGGTGCGGGGGCGGAAGCCCCTGCGAGAGTAGCCCCAAGTAGCAAATCTTTGATTTGCCACCGCGGAGCGGTCAACGCAAGCAAAGCTTGCGTGGTGGCGCAAAACTGCGTTTTGCATTTATTAAACCGCAATCGTGTTTAAAAATCAAAAAACTGCTTTATAAATATACCGTAACCAACGCAAAGGAAACGAGAAGAATGGAAAACGAAGAATTGAAAGAAAACACCCCCGTCCAAGAAACGGCGGAAGTGAAATCGGAAAAAACTGCCGAAAAGAAAAAGGGCAGTAAAAAATTACAGGAAGAGCTTGAAAAGGCACTTGCCGAAGCAGAAGAAAATAAGCGTAAATGGTACGCCGTTACCGCAGAATACGAAAATTACCGCCGCCGTACGCAAAACCAGTCCGCACAACGCTATAACGACGGCAGAAACGATATTATCGCTTCCCTGTTCCCTATCGGCGACAACCTCGAACGCGCTATCGCTTCGATTGCCGACGAAAACACGAAACAGGGCGTGGATATGGTGCTCAAAGCCTATAAAAAGGTGTTAGAGAGCGAGGGCGTAGAGGAAATCGATCCCGTCGGTCAGCCTTTCGACTCGTCTATCGCCGAAGCGATTATGGCTATGCCCGCAGAGGACGGCGAGGAAAGCGGTATCGTGAAACAGGTTTACGTTAAAGGCTATAAAAAAGGCGATAAGGTATTGCGTTACGCGCAAGTTATCGTTACGCAATAACGAGGGTAAAATATGACGGAAAGAGAAAAAATGCTCGCAGGGAAACTCTACGACATTTCCGACCCCGAGCTCGTGCCCTTATATAAAAAAGCGGGCAGACTTTGCAAAGATTATAACGACACCTACCTCGACGAGGAAGAAAAACGCGCGGCGATATTGAAAGAACTCGTACCCGATATGGGCGAGGGTTCGGGCTTTCGCGGACCTATTCAATTCGATTACGGTATCAATACGCATATCGGTAAAAACAGCTTTGCCAACTATAATTTCACCGTGCTCGACTGCGCGCCCGTAAACATAGGCAACGACGTGTTCATCGGACCGAACGTAACGCTTGGACCGCCCGTACACCCTCTTTTAAACGAAGAACGCCGTTCCCGCTATAAAGCGGACGGCACGAAGTACGACCACGAATACGCCAAGCCCATTACGATTAAAGACGGTTGTTGGCTCGCTTCGGGCGTTATCGTATGCGGAGGCGTAACGATAGGCAAGGAATGTGTTATCGGCGCGGGCAGCGTCGTTACACGGGATATTCCCGACGGCGTATTCGCCGCAGGCAATCCCTGCCGAATAATACGGAAAATCACGCAAGAAGACAGCGTATATTTAAAGAAAGAACTTTTTTAAAAATATAACGGCGAAAGCGCAACCGCTTTCGCCGTTATTTTAAACCTAAAATTTCGTCAGCCGACAAATCTAAAATTTTGCAGATATTCGCAAAGGTGTCCAACGACGGATATTTGTCCAACCGCATATATTTACTGACCGTGGACGGATTTATCCCCAACGCTTCCGCAATCTCTTTTTGCGTTTTTGACGAAGATTTTATCTCCGCACGCAATCTCGTTTGTATCTCCGAAATTGTAACCATATAAAAACAATAACATTTTTTATTTAGAAATTCACGGAAATGGCACACCGTGCCTTTTTTGTTAAAAAATGGTAATTATATGCTATACTCTTATAAACAACTTTATGTGAGGATAGAAATGATTTGTTCGTTTTTCGGTCATAGGGAAATCAAGGAAACGAGAGAGCTGATAGAAGCGACGAGGGCGGAAGTTTTGCGAGCGATAGAGGCGGGTTGCCGTACCTTTTATTTTGGGGGTTACGGGGAATTTGACCAGCTTTGTTATCAAATTGTAACGAAGTTAAAAGAGGAGCGCGCGGACTTGGGGATAGAGCGTATCTATTGCGTACCGCAGGAACGGTATTTGCGGAAAAAATCGCGCTATTTCGATTCAGAGGAATACGAGGATATTATTTATTTAACGCCGTCGTTCGAGGGGTGGTATAAAAGTATTTATTTCCGAAATTGCGCGATGATAGACGAAAGCGCGTTCGTTATTTTTTACGCCGAGGAGCGTGCGGAGAGCGGTGCGTATAAGGCGTTCAAATACGCGAAAAGGAAAAAGGATAAAAGTATCGTCAACCTTTGGGGGGTGTAAAATGGTATTTACACTCCTTGTTTTTCGATTATTGCAATCGAAAAAACGAATACAAAAAGGCGTTTTCTCTAAAAAGTTTGATAATTTTCAAACTTTTTGCAAAAAACGGGGTGTTTGCGGTTGCTTTTCTTATAAAAAAATTGTAGAATAATAAAGTAAAAAAATATTCACTTGGAAAACAGAGGAGATAAACAGATGAAAAACAGAATTGCAAACAGAATGTCCGCGCTTGCGCCGTCGCTCACTTTGGCGATTTCGGCAAAGGCAAAAGCGATGAAAGCGGCGGGAGAGAGCGTGGTTTCGTTCGGTGTGGGCGAGCCCGATTTCAATACGCCCGAGCATATTATCAACGCGGCGAAAGCGGCGCTCGACAACGGGCATACGAAATATACGCCCTCGTCGGGTTTATTGCCCTTGCGCAAGGCGATTTGTGAAAAGTTCGAAAAGGACAACGGACTTATATACGAGCCGTCGCAAATTATCGTTTCCAACGGCGCGAAGCATTCCATTTTCAACGCTTGTTATGCGATTTTGGAAGAGGGGGACGAAGTAATCATTCCCGCGCCCTACTGGCTTACTTATCCCGAAGTGGTAAAGGTATGCGGCGCAACGCCCGTGTATATTCACTGTAAAAAGGAAAATAAATTCAAATTTACGGCAGAGGATTTGAAAGCGGCGATCACGCCCAAGACGAAGATGCTGATTTTCAATTCCCCGTCCAACCCCACGGGCGCGGTGTATAACGAAGAAGAAACCCGCGCGATTGCCAAGGTGTGCGAGGAAGCGGGGATATTCGTGCTTGCGGACGAAATTTACGAAAAGCTTTGCTATAACGGCGTTAAACCGTTCTCTATCGCAAAGTGCAGCGAAAAAATGCAAGATTTGACGATTACCATAAACGGCGTATCCAAGACCTACGCAATGACGGGCTGGCGTGTGGGGTATCTTGCCGCACCCAAGGACGTAGCGAAAGCGATAGATTCTTTCCAAAGCCACGCCACTTCCAACGCGTGCTCGATTTCGCAATACGCAACGATCGAAGCGTTGAAATCGACGGACGAGGAAATCGGCGAAATGGTAAAAATCTTCGACGGCAGAAGAGCAAAGCTGTTAAAGCTGTTATCCGAAATCGACGGTGTGCAGGCAGTCGAACCCGACGGCGCGTTCTACGTAATGATGGTCGTGGACGGCTTATACGGTAAGAGTTACCAAGGCAAAGCCATTACGAACTCTATCGAATTTGCGGATATCCTGTTGGAATCGGAAAAAGTAGCGACCGTTCCCGGCGTATCGTTCGGTGCAGACGATTGCGTTCGTCTTTCGTATGCCCTCAGCGAAGCGGATTTGGAAGAAGGCTTGAAGCGTATCAAGCGTTTCGTTTCGCAGTTACAGTGAGTATCCCTGATTAGAAGTCAAGAAACTTAGTTTCTTGCGGGACGAGTTGCCCGTAAAGAAAGGCATTGATAATGCCTTTTAGGGACGAGATGAGTGAGCGCATACGTAAAGCGCGAACGGTGACCGAGGGCAATGTTTACATTGCATTGCCCGAGAAGGAGGGCGGAGCCCTCGCATAATAAGCCCCCATAAAGCAAAACGAAGTTTTGCGCTATCCACCGCGCAAGCGGTCAATCGTCCATAGGACGAAACTAAAAATAAAAAGGAGCTTGTCTATACGACAAGCTCCCGATTTTTTTTTTGGGGGGGAAAATTAGTACACGCGCACCTTTACGACGATTTTTTCAATGGTGGAATTGCCCGCGTTTTTCATTTTAGGCGCGTGCGCGTCCGTGGGATAGAAAATAGAGAACTCGCCTTCGCCGAGCGTGAAAGCACCGTAATCGTCCTCGGAAAATAACGCACAATCTTTTTCGGGATTGTATTTGTCTTCGGGGAATTTAGGTTTCGTTTTCCAACCGAAGGTTTCTTTTCCTTTTACGATATATTGTATGTCGATATAGTTTTTATGTACCTCGAAAACGGGCGGATTTTTCTCGTTGTCGTAAGAGGTATAAAAAGCGTAAATATCGTCGCCCTTTTGACCAAAACCGCATTCGGCAGGGTTTTTATCGCCGAGGTTTTTCAAAAAGTCGAGTGCCTTTTTGATATTTTCGGAAACGGGGTAAAGTCTTGCATTTTCAATTCTGTCTGCTATCATAATAAAGCTCCTTTTGCGCATTCACGCGCGTATCGTAATTATATTATATCACACGCTTTTGGATAAGTAAACGATTTGAAAGAATTTTTTTATCAAGAAAAATCAAACACGGCAGGTAAAATCCGCGAAAAACGGGCGGTTGACGCGCCCGTTTTTATATATTTTAAAAAAAGTTTGCATTTTGGCAAAAAATTTTTGTTAAAAGTCTTGAAATTATGTGAAAAATTTGGTAGAATAGAATAAACCCGAATATAGTTGCCTGCTCTATTTGGGGAGTACGACAATTTCCGAGGAGGATTTTATTTATGATTAAGGTTATTTACGGCGCAAAAGGTACGGGCAAGACGAAGATGATGATCGACGCGGCAAACGCGGCGGTTAAAGCTGCGAAAGGGCATTTGATTTTCATTACCGATTCCAAGCGCGGTATGTATGATTTGGAACGCGAAGTGCGTTTCATTGACACCAGTGAATACGATATTGCGGGCGAGGCTGCTCTTTGCGGCTTCATCAAGGGCGTTATCGCAGGAAACAACGATAACGAATACGTTTACATCGACGGCGTTGTTCGTATTGCGGGCAAACCCGTTCAAGAGCTTGCGGCGTTCTTCTATATGCTCGATAAGGTAGCGAAGAACAACAATATGGTTATTACCGTTTCCGTTTCGGCGGCGAAAGAGGAATTGCCTGATTTCGTAACGAAATATCTTTAATTTTTAACGGACACGGACGGCATTAAAACGAGAGAAGCCGAACGGTCTTTTCCGTTCGGCTTCTTTTAAAATAAATTACAAATAAGGGGAAAATAGGGGGGCGTTCCGCGCGAAAACAGGCGCGGGAGTACGACCTTGGTTTTTGCGCGTTTGCGCGAAATCGACGAAAAAAGAGTAAAGGCAGGTTAAACAAATGTATTTTATCAGTACGAGAGGCGGAGAAAAGGTGACGGGCGCGCAAGCGATCGTACAGGGTCTTGCGAAAAACGGCGGGTTGTACGTACCCGAAAGCTTCCCTGCGGTTTCGCGGGAAGAAATGGACGAGATGGCGCAGATGAGCTATCCCGAACGCGCGGCGTTCGTGCTTGGTAAATATCTCGCGGACGATCTCGGCGCAGACTATTTAAAGGAAATTTGCGAAAAAGCGTATTCCACCTTCGACGGGCATGGGAAAGACCCCGCGCCGCTCGTAAAAATAGACAAAAATCTTTTCGTATTAGAGCTGTTCCACGGCCCGACTTGTGCGTTCAAGGATATGGCGCTTACCGTACTTCCTTACCTTTTGAAAAAGAGCTGTGAGGTAACGGGCATCGACGACGAAATCTTGATTTTGGCGGCGACGAGCGGGGACACGGGTAAAGCGGCGTTGGAAGGCTTCCGCGACGTAAAAGGCACGAAAGTAGCGGTGTTCTATCCCGACGAGGGCGTAGCGAAAATGCAACGCTTGCAAATGTGTATTCAGGACGGAAACAACGTGTTCGTAGCCGCCGTTAAGGGCAACTTCGACGACTGTCAGCGCGCGGTAAAACGCCTGTTCGCTTCCGAAGAGTTCAACGCACAGCTCGCACAAAAGAAGGTGCGGTTATCGAGTGCGAACTCTATCAACTTCGGACGGCTCGCACCGCAAATCGCTTATTATTTCTCGGCGTATCTCGACCTGTATACTTCCGGTCAAATCGAAATGGGGGATAAGATAGATTTCGTCGTGCCGACGGGGAACTTCGGCGATATTCTCGCGGGCTGGTACGCAAAACAAATGGGTTTGCCTGTAAGAAAGCTCGTTTGCGCTTCGAACAGAAACAAGGTGCTTTCCGACTTCTTCAAAAAAGGCGTATACGACGTGAAGAGAAACTTCTTCCGCACGATGTCGCCCTCAATGGATATTTTGGTATCCTCTAATTTAGAGCGTTTGCTTTTCGAAATCAGCGGTCGTAACGCGGAGCTGACGGCGGAGCGTATGCAGAGCCTCGCAGAGAAAAAGGAATACTCCATTACCGACAAAGAAAAGGCGATTTTGGACGAGGAATTCTTCGGCGGTTTTGCGAGCGAGGACGATATGATAGAAGCGATGTACGAAATCTTCGACGAATTCGGTTACGCGATGGACACGCATACGGGCGTGGCGCTCGCGGTATGCGCGGAATATCAGGACACCTTGGAAAAGGACGAGGACGAAATTTTGGATAAAACGCCTATCGTCGTGCTTTCAACGGCGAATCCGTATAAATTCCCGCAGGACGTACTGTACGCACTTTCGGGCAACGACGTAAAGGACAGCTTCAAGGGTATTAAACGGCTCAATCTTTTGACGGCGATGAAACCGCCCAAGAGCTTGCTGGACTTGCGTTACCGTCCCTTGCGTTTCAAGACGGTGGTGGAGAATAACCTCGATAAGATGGCGGCGGAGATTTTGAAGTTTGCGGACGGGGAAATTGTGCCCGTACCCGACGGCGGCAAGAAGTAAAAAAACTTATCCCCTGCGTTTCGTTCCCCGTGAAACGGGGAAAAGCGGAAAAGCGTAGGGGATTTTTGTTGATTTTGTGAAAGATTGAGTGATTTCGCGTGAAACGCTTGCCAAGCGATTGCGTTTTTCAGCGGGGTATGCTATAATGAATTTCGCCGATAGGAAACGGCACAGGGGAGAAATATGTTCGGATACGTTCGCGCGGATACGCCGTATTTATATATCAAGGACGACACGCTTTACAAGGCGGCGTATTGCGGACTTTGTAAGGGTATCGCCGAGGCTTGCGGGCATATTGCTCGGTTCGGGCTTTCTTACGATATTACTTTTTTATCCGTGATTTTGCATAATATCGCGGGCGAGGATTTTAAAATTGAAAAACAGCGTTGCGCAAGCCACTGTATCCGCGCTCGGCTGATGGCGGAAACGGACGAGCTGACGAGAAAGCTCGGCGCGTTCAATACCGCGCTCGTGTATTATAAATGCACGGACGATATTGAGGACGGCGACCGCGGCAAAGGCAGACGGCTGTTTTTTAAAAAGGGCTGGAAACGGGCGAAGAAAAAATACCCCGAAATTGAAAAAATCGTGCGAGAGAATATGACGGCGCAGCAAAAAACGGAAAAGACAAAAACGGAAAGTCTTGACCGAGCGGCGGACGCGACGGCGAAAATGCTTGCGCAGTTCTCCGATTACGCGTTGGGCGATAAGGCGACCGAGCACACCCGCGCACTCTTTTACGCGGTGGGGAAGTGGATATACCTCATCGACGCGTTGGACGATTACGACAAGGATTTGAAAAAGGGCGCGTACAACCCGTTCGTGCTTGCATACCGAGCTCCTTCGCGGACACGGCTTATGACGAGCGAGGAAGGCAAAGAAGTGGAGTTTGCGTTCCATTCCCTCTTTTACGATATGCGGGAGCATTTATCGCAAATCAAGTTCTATTTCAACCGCGATTTAACGGATAACATTTTATTGCGGGGCTTGCCCGCGGCGACGAAACGGGTAATAAGCGGTTGTCAATGTAAACGGCATAGAAAACCGCAAACGGCGGATAATAAGTAAGATAAAAAAAATTCCATAGGAGTTTAAATTAACATGAACGAATATTACGAGCTTCTCGGTTTGACGGAGAGTGCGACGGACGAGGAAATCAAGGCGCGCTATGAGGAAATGAAAGCCAAGGCGAAAGAGGACAGATGGCTGGACGGAGAAGCTGGCAACGAGGCGGCGCGGCTTTTGACGAAGCTCAATACCGCGTACAAAGAAATTATGGCGGAACGCAAGGAACGCAGCAAGGCGACGAGCGGGGAAAATTCGCTGGAAGAAGTGGCGGCACTTTTGAAGAAGGACGAAATCGCCAAGGCACAGTCGCTGTTGGACGATTTCAACGAGCGGAATGCGGAATGGCACTATTTGCAAGCGGTCGTGTTCTATAAGCAGAACTGGATGAACGACAGTAAAAAGCAGTTGGAAATCGCTATTCAAATGGATCCCGACAACGCCAAATACCGCAACGCGTACGGCAAGATGAACGCGAAAAACGAGTACGAAAAGCAGTCGGCGCGGACGGACTCTCAAAATCCTTACGACAACCGCCGATACGACGCGCCGATGGACGGCGGGGAGCAAATGGGCGGTAATGCTTGTACGGATTGTATTTCCTGTTGCTATCTCAATCTTTGCTTGAATTGCTGTTTAAGCTGTTGCTGTCAATAAAAGCGGTCGTGAGGAAATGAGGAAGATTACGGCGCACGAGGTGGCGCTTTCCGCGCTGTCTTGCGCGATAGGGACTATATTTTTAACGCTGGGGATATATTCGGACGTGTTCGTGTTCACGGGGTATATGCTTGCGGGTATTGCTTTGATGTTACCGCTTGCCACGCAAAGCTATCGCGGTTTTGCGTTGGCGTATACGGCAACCTGCCTGCTCGCGCTCCTGTTCGGTTCGTTCCGATTTTGGGACGTCTTCCCGTTCGTGATATTTTTCGGACTCCACCCGCTTGCCAACGAGTTGCAGATAAAGAAAAGAATAAACCGTTGGATTGCGTTCGCTGTCAAGGCGTTGTGGTTCGACGGAGCACTGTATATCACTTGGAAATTTATTTTTGCTATCACGACGGAGATTGCGTTTATCGACCATTACTTATTGCCCGTTATTTTGGTGGGCGGTACGCTTTTGTTTTTTCTGTACGATTACGTGGCGTTCCGCGCAAGGGCGATGGTGAATTTACTCGTTAAGAGAATCAACAGAAAGAAATAAAGGGGAAAATTTTAACGCTTGCGTTGTTTCGAAAAATGGAAAGGAGGCGGCGGTGAGATGGAAAAAAATCAAAGCATTTGCGCTCTTGTAGAGGCAATCGGCTCGGCAGGGGAAGGCATTATCAGGCACGAGGGGGTAACTTTTTTCGTGCCTGCTTGTTTACCGAACGAAAAAGTGCGGTTTAAAGTTTTAAAAATTAAAGATAAAATAGGCTACGGGAAACTGGAAGAAGTGCTCACACCCGCCGAAGAACGGGTGCGGGAAAAGTGTCCCGTGTTTTCCCGTTGCGGGGGTTGCGCGCTCCAACACCTCGATTATACTTATCAGCTTGCGCATAAGAGTACCGTCGTCAAGGACGCACTCCGCAAAATCGGGGGGATACAGACGGAAGTCCCCACGGCGATTAAAAGTGATTTGCCTTATGGTTATCGGAATAAATTACAAATGCCCGTCGGCGTGGATAAGGACGGCAATACGGTGATAGGCTTTTACGCCGAGCGTTCCCACCGTATCGTGCCCGTTTCCGCGTGCGCCATTCACCCCGAATGGTCGGAAACGCTGATTGCGGTCGTGAAACGGTACATTACCGAATGTGCGGTAAAGGGCTACGACGAAGAAACGAAAACGGGCGCGCTTCGGCATATCGTCGCGCGCGAGATAGGCGGGAATTTTATCTTTACGCTGGTTACGGCAAAACGGGAATTGCCCAACCTTGGGTATTTACTCGAACTGCTTGAAGAAAAATTTTACTCGTTCACACTGTATCTCAACTTCAACGATAAAGACACCAACGTAATTTTGGGCGAGGAGTTTCAACTCGTACACGGTACGGGGTTTTTCGAAGCGGAGGAGCAGGGCATACGCTACGAGGCGGGCCCCGTTACGTTCCTGCAAGTCAACGAAAACGTGCGTACGAAACTGTATAAGGACGCGTTAAAGACGGTAACGGGCGACGGCGACGAGGTGGTAATCGACGCGTATTCGGGCGGCGGACTTTTGACGGCAATGATTGCGAAAAAGGCGAAACGGGTATACGGTATCGAGCTGGAAAAAGAGGCGTCGCAATGCGCGGACGCGTTAAAAAAGAAAAACGGCTTGAAGAATATGACGAATATCTGCGGTTACGTAGAAGAAAAACTGCCGTCCGTGTTGGAGAAAGAGAAAGGCGAGAAAGTGCGTTTGATACTCGACCCGCCCCGTGCGGGTATTGCGCGGAGCGTGCTCAAAGCGTTGTTGGAAAGCGGAATCTCCAAGCTGACGATTATTAGCTGTAATCCCGCCACGCTTGCGCGGGATTTAGGAATATTGACGGGCAGGCTGATAGAAAACGAAAAGGGCGAACTAATAAAAAATCCTGCTTATGCAGGAGCAAATGCAGGGGAGAGCATAGCGGGTTATTACGAAGTAGAGAGCGTTCAGCCTTATGACATGTTCCCTCAAACCAAACACGTGGAGACTCTTGTAGTACTACAACGAAAATAGGGCGGAAATACGCGGAAATCCTGCATTTTCCTATGTATTTTCCACATTTTCGGTTCGTCCAAAACGAAGAAGGATGGGACGAAAAACAGTTTTCAGATTTTTGCACGGTCCGTATTTTAGTGCAACTGGGGACTGGGAACACAACAAAAAAGAAGAAAAAATAACGAAAATCTTGGCAAATCCGTATTCCCGAGCCAAGATTTTTCTTTTTGCCTAAAAACCAAGCCGACGTGTTCCTTCATAGTGTCGAGTTAGGTCGTTTGAAATCGGGAACACGTTGATAAATTTTAAGGAGGTATGCGATGCGTTGTTTGCGGAAATTTGAGTGGGTAAAGTTGTTTCGTGATAAATTACCCGACGGGAAGGGGATTCTCGGTTTTTGGACGAAATTAGCGGTCAAGGTGGCGTATCGCAAAGGCATTGCACTTTATTGTAATCACCAAAACGAAATAGAACGTGGAACTTGGGTTGGCGGTATGGTCGGTGTGAAGAGTATTTTAGGTGTAAAGAGCAGACGGCAGGCAATCGAGATTTTAGACAGGCTGACGGAACTGGGTTATATCGAATATGAGATTGATAAAGAAACGAAGAAACTGACCTATCGGGTTTTGGATTTGGTGTTGCTTTGCAACGGTGAAGATTGCGGTGCGGTGTACGCCGTGAACGGGTATGGATTTTTGTGCGTGCCGAGAACGCTTACCGAGCGTTTGACGGCGAGAAATTACGTTTTTGAAGAATCGGATGTGTGGATGGATTTGTGGTGCCATACGGTATCGGAAGACCCGTCTAACGCATTTTCTTTTTTCGCTGCGTCCGTGCAGTATCGTTGTGATGCGGTGTTGACTTTGGAATACCTTGGAAAGCGTTGGGGTTGGGAAAAGACGAAGGTGTGGAGATTTTTCCAAAAGCATAAGGACGTTTTTCGTTTGGAACGTGTACCTGGTCCTAAAGGTTGCTTAATTTTTAATTTGTGGTATCCTTGCGAAACAAGGGAAGAATGCCCTGATGAGAGTGTGGATTTGTCGAAAAAAAGCGTTGCACTTTTTGCCCTTATAATACGCGCGTATATTTCTCTGTGTTGGTGTTGTAAGTATTGTAATTATGACTGCATAAGTAATATATCTAATAAGCCCGTTATAACAGGTAAAATTCGTGGTCCGTAAAAGGGTGAATTTTGTCGTTTGAGACAGTACAAAAACAGTGCTTTTAGAAGTGAAAGTTTGTAATGCTTTTGAATTTGTGAAAAGTCTTATAAATAAAGAGCTTTGGCGTTTTGGTTTTCTAAAATTACGAAAATATTCCCTATCTCCTTTCGTAATTTTGACGCAGGCATAGGGGCGCGCTGTTTCCAACGGCGCGCGAAATAATAGAGAAATACTCGCAAAACAGCTTGACATTTTCGGCGTTTTTTGCTATAATAAAAACGTAACAAGGGTAGGCGCTCAGGCTTTCAGTACATCGACGGGTGTTTGACTTATCGAAAAGAAGATAGGGAACTGTTACGGCTCCAGCGACGGCTGTCCACAATAGTGCAAACTCAATTAAAAGCCGAAAGGTTGGCAATTTCGCCCCTTTCGGCTTTTCTGTTTATATCAAAAATATAATTGCAGACATTTTAGACTAAAAGGGTTTTATTTTCATATATATTTTTCTTTAAATAAAATTTTGTTTGCGATTAAAGTGACAATACTCGCACCGAGCCCTGTGATACTATAAACATACACGAAAAAAGTTTTTATTTTAATAAAAAAGTTGTTATGGTGTCATGTATATTGCACAACTCGTCCTTTACAAATATGGTAAAATATGGTATAATAATATCGTCGGGAGAGATATAGTATGAAAATGAATAAAATTTTTAAATTAAAACTCGTTAAGATTTGGGAAATTCTTTCGCAAGAAACGGACGAAGAGAATCCAATGGGTACTACTGCGCTTTTAAGCAAATTACGAGAGCTGGGAATTGAATGTGACCGTCGTACTTTGTACGCAGACATAGATGCTTTAAACGAGTGTGGTTATGAAATTCTTTGCCGACGTTCCACGAGCAATGTTTATTATGTTAAGGATAGAAAATTTTCGATTGCAGAAATTCGTATTATGATGGATGCCGTTCAAGCTGCAGGATTTATTACTGACGATGAAACGGAGAAATTTATTGATAAGCTTACATTCCTGGCGGGTAGCCGTAGGGGGGAAACGCTGAAAGATAATTTCATAGCGTACAATACGACTAAGACGGATAATCCTGATATTTATCATAATGTGGAAACGATAACTGAGGCTATTCAACAAAATAAGAAAGTGAAGTTTACATATTTCGATTTTGATGCCTATCACAAGCGTGTTTATAGAAAAGAAGGGAAGTTTTATTATATAAACCCATATGCGCTTGTTATGGACAACGATAATTATTATTTTCTTGGATACGATATGTTCCATAAAAATATGATGCATTATCGTGTGGATAGAATGGATAGCGTACAGGTTTCACGTCACAATAAAGAGGAACTGAAAGAGTTTGCACGTTTTGACATTAAAAATCACAAGAAACAGCTTTTTGGTATGTATGGAGGTGAAGGCAAAGAAGTTAAGTTTAGAGTGGATAAATCTTTGCTTGACGTAATCTTTGACGTATTTGGAGTTGATGTTCATTTTATTAAAATAGACGATAGCATATACGAGTTTACGGCTGATGTTCAACTTAGTCCACAGTTCTATGGTTGGTGTTGTTCGTTCGGCGATAAGCTGAAAGTGGTGGCGCCCAGTATGGTTGTGAATATTTTGAAAGGTTATATAGAAGGTTTAACAAAAAATTACTAAAAGGGGATAAAATGACAAGCAGAAAATACGAACGCGAAATTTCCTTATTTGATATTTTGCAAGAAGCGGGGAAAGAAGTTGTAGAGAATAAATTAAATGTAGTAAGAGCCGATTTTATAGAAGTCGAACAAATGGCTTGGCGAGAACTTTTTTCGGGATATAATAAAATTTGGGCAATTACATATTCTTCTGGTATAAATTTTGTTTATACTCTATTGGATATGTTCGATGAAGCAGAAGTTATTTTTGGTTTTGAAAAGGTTATCTCGTCATCTCTACACGATATTATTGCATATCAAAATAAAGTTATTGAGCGTATGCGAAATAAAATGGGTAAAAAGAAAGAACGTTTATTGGATAAAATTGATTCCGAAGCCGTTCGATTTTTTGTCGCACACGAAAAGTTGTCGCATGAAAAGATTTATTTATTGAAAGCTGATGATGGTAGCAAGCGAGTTATCACGGGTTCTGCTAATATGTCGTTCAATGCTTTTGGTGGGAAACAGCGGGAAAGCATTATTGTAATGGATGGCGATGCTGCTTTTGACAGCTATTTGGAGATTTTTGAAGAATTACAGATAAACTCTACTGATATTATTTCTCGTAAGGCATTGGAAATAGCTGACTTGGATGAACATATCGAGCAGTTGCCTATATTGGATGCGATTAAAAAGGAGAAAGTAACGGTAATAGAAGCTATTACAGGTGATGATGAAGAAGAAATACAGTTCGTTCTTGATGTGCAAGACATTGCAAAGCGACTGCAACCGAATATGCCAAAAATGGAGAAAAGCGGTATTATTCGTATAACTCCAACTGAGGTTGCGCGTATGAAAAAGCGTGTTTGTGATGTTGCCGTTAAAGAGAAAGAGCGTTTAAGTGAGAAACCCCAGCTTGTCGTGGATGTGTTTGACAAAACTGTAACCCTGAATGGAAAACCGTATAATTTAGAGCCGTCGAAGGATGAAATTAAAACGGACGTAGAATTGTTTCTTCAATATATGGATGGCTATAATAAGTTTCATGGCGATAGCTATTCGTTGCAACGTCAGTATTATATTTTTGCAAATTGGTTTTTCTGTTCGCCTTTTATGGCTACAATGCGAACTCTTGCGTTAAACAGCGATCATAATCCATTGCCGTATCCTGTTTTCGGTTTGGTATATGGGCAAAGTAAAGCGGGTAAAACGAGCTTTTTGGAAACATTGCTTAAAATGATGATTGGACAAAAGCCGAAGATGGCGGCGCCCGATTTTACGCATTCAGTTATAGAAGCTCTTAAAATGGAAGTAAAGGGGGCGCCCATAATTGTAGATGATTTGACAAACACTCGTTTCACAAATCACGCAATCGAAATGATAAAAAATGAAGCCTTTGGTGTGAATGAAAGATTGTTTCATTATCCGGCGGTTGTAATTAGTGCAAATGAAGACGTGAAGGCGGTGGCACCAGAAATAAGAAGAAGAACGGTGGTATGTCGCGTAGAGGCAGGTTTGACTAATACGGAAGTTATGCGTAGCAATACAGTGCGTACTGTTCAAAAAAAGATAGGTACTGCCTTTTATCGTGAGTATATTCGTCGTATGTTTGAACAGATTCCCGATTTGATTGAAGCATTACAAAAGGAAAACGGCGAGAATATGCCCGATGTATTAAAAGTTTCTTCGGAAGTTTTGTTTGGTATCATACAGGAGTATGTGGAGGAATTACCGCATTATGTAGTACCTTTAACCATAGAAAACTATTTTAGCGAAAAGGTTACGGGTAAATTTGTAATTGATACCATTAAAAATGCGTGGGCTACGAATAAAAAGAATTTTAAGATAGACAAAAAGAATAATAAATTGAGTTATGACGCTGGCGATGTACACGAAGTTACGCGTTTAATGAAGGAATTGCCTGAAACATTGGAGGCAAGAAAAGCTCGTGATTGTTTGATAATGAATTTGCAGGAGGCAAAAGAATTTTTCGGAATTGATTTCAAAAAAGGCTTCTTTGGTTAATTAAACTCGTACATGGGTGAGTGTGATTATTATATTTGGTTACGCATATTTTGTATGTGAAACCACTTTCAAGGAGTTTTATGAGGTTTGGAGAATTTCAATGTGGGCTTCTTTTTTATGACTTTCTTATTATAAGAAACAAGTAAATAAAACTTAATCGCCAAAGTAGATAATTCTGATTTGGGCGAATCTTTTCAATATGCAAAAAATTCGGTATTTTTATAGCCTAAGATGGGGATTTGTGAAGATTTCCCATCTTTCCATTTCAAACGGAACGCTTTTTGTTGACAAGACCATACATAGTATGGTAAAATAATACGTAAGAAAGTTTGAGGTGATGGAATTGAATAAAAAAGAATACTCATCAGCTATTAAAAAAACGCCATTTAAGTATCCTATTTCCAAAAAAATAGCATCCTTAATGCTTAAAGGTCTTGATAGGAACGAAGTTTATAATGAGTGCTATAATAATAACTATATAGAAATTGATTCTATTGAGCGTCGCCGAGAGGTTACAAACGTAATCTATGAACGATTAGTTAAATTAGACCAATTTTTGCTTGATTATTTTGTTAATGGAGATGTGGAAACATCGAAGTTCATTTTGGTTTATGCTATTGCAAAGACTGATTCCTTGTTTTTAGATTTTCTTTTTGAAGTTTATCGAGAAGCGCTGGTTGGAAGGAAAGATTATATAACGGTGGATGACTTTGATAATTTTTTTGAAATAAAAAAGGAAACTTCTTCTATTGTTGCAAGTTGGGGTGATTATACTTTGAATCAGCTTCCAAAGGGATATAGGAATATACTTGTTGATTCGGGTTTTGGTGTTCGCATTAAACGTAATATCCAAGCAAATAAAGTTATGATACATCCGCTTGTAGAAGAACATATTGTTTTGATAGGAGATAAAGATTATTTGAAAGCATTACTGGGGGGCTGATTGATATGTTTGAAAGGACATTAAATGATAGGTTCATAGAGCTTGAAGATCGTATGATAAGCGTTGAAGCATTAACTCGATATGGAACGGCAAATGATTTGAAATTCTATATTTTTGATTATGCTCCAAAAGATGAGTTAATTATAAGAAAGGAAGTAGAGAAATTAAAGGAACATAATCCTTCCATCGTTGAGTTTGATTTATATGAAATGATGCTTTCTATTATTGAAGAGGAAGGATATATGGAAGATGTTCTTCGTATGGAAAAGGATTATGATAAAGAATTACTTCTTCGGGAAGTTTTTCAGCCTTTATTATCAGTAGAAGAGGAAGAAAATCGTTTACTTGAAATGTTTCAAGAAAAGGCTCCTGATGATGGAAATACTATTGTTTTAATAACGGGTGTTGGTAAATCGTTTCCTATTGTCCGTAGTCATACAATTTTGAATAATTTGCAAAGTATATTTCGGAGAAATCCCGTTGTTATGATGTATCCAGGGAGTTACGAGGAAAGGAAGTCTATGACGCTTAGGCTTTTTGATAGATTGGACGACGATAATTATTATAGGGCATTTGTATTAAGCAAAAGGAGATTAGATAAATGATTATTAAAGATTTATTTAAGAAACAAATCGATAGAAGCATACAAGGCGTTGTCACGATTGGTAATGAAGACGAAGAGCAAAAGCGGCAAGAATTAGAAGAATATGTATGTACCGATGAAATAACAAAATCTTTTAGAACATTCTTCCGTAAGTATCGTGAATCCATTTCCATTCCTACCGAAAAAATGGGCGTATGGATTACAGGTTTCTTTGGTTCAGGTAAATCGCATTTCTTGAAAATTTTAGGATACATACTTGAAAACGAAGTTGTTGCTGGCGTAAATGCTATTGACTATTTTGATGAAAAAATTCACGACCAAATTGTACTTGCTGATATTCGTCAAAGCGCAAAAGTTAAAAATAAAGTCGTTCTCTTTAACATAGATTCTAAGGCAAAATCTGGTTCAAAAAATAACACGCAAGCAATAATGGATATTATGTTGCGTGCGTTTAATGAATCTATAGGATATTGCGGGCAACAACCGTGGGTTGCTGATTTAGAGCGTGCATTAGATTCCGAAAATAATTTAGATGCTTTTATAGAAAAATTTGAGGGATTATCGAATAGAAGCTGGAAACAAACCAGAGCGAAGGCTCTTTTGAACAGAGATTATATAATTAAATCTTTGGTTGCGGTTCGTGGAATGACGGATGAGAGTGCACGTCAATTTGTAGAAGACCAAACACGTAATTTTACTAATACGACGGAAGATTTTGCAAAAATCGTAAAAGAGTATTGTGATAAAAATAAAACACGTGTTATTTTCTTGATGGACGAAGTTGGGCAGTTTATAGGAGATAATACCCAGCTTATGTTAAATCTTCAAACTTGCGTCGAAGACTTGGGTAAATATTGTCGTGGACAAGCGTGGGTTGTTGTTACGTCGCAACAAGAATTGAAGGCGATGATTGATAGCACGAAGGATAAACAGCAAGATTTTTCCAAAATTCAAGGTCGTTTCGATACACGTTTGCTTCTTAGTGGTGCTAATGCCGATGAAGTTATTAAAAAGAGAATTTTGGATAAAAAAGATACCGCTGTTAATCCGTTGAAAGCGCTTTTTGATGCGAATAGCAGTAAATTAGGAAACCTTATTTTATTTGAAAGACAGCCTACGTGGAGTGGATATAAGGATGCGGAAGAATTTAAGGATGTATATCCTTTCGTGTCCTATCAATTTGAATTACTGCAAAAGGTATTTGAAGCGATCCGTGAACACGGTATGAGTGAAGGTAAGCACCTTTCTCAAAATGAACGTTCATTACTTAGTGCGTTCCAAGATTCCGCTAAACGTTATGCAGAAGCGGATGCAGGTATTTTAGTGCCGTTTGATAGTTTTTATCAAACGATTGAACAATTCATTGATTATGATATAAAAACAGTTTTCAGTAATGCTGAAAAGCGTACCAGTATTGATGAATTTTCCATTAGAGTTTTGCGCGTTCTTTTTATGATAAAGTACGTCAAGGAAATGCCTGCGACTATCAATAGACTTGCTACATTGTTGGTAGGTAATATAAATGAAGATAAGGCTATTCTAAAAGAACGTATTCTTGAAGCGTTGAAGAATTTGGAGGCTGAAACTCTTATTCAAAAAAATGGCGATGAATATGATTTCTTGACAAATGCGGAGCAAGATGTAAATCGTCAAATCAATAGTACGGGTTATAATGAAGGTGAAGTTCAAAGAAATATTTTAGATATTATTTATGACCGTGTTCTTGAAAGTAATAAATTACGTTATGAAAATCGTTATGATTTCGGCTTAAATCGATTTGTTGATAGTGAATCGAAGGGTTCATTTAACCAAGACTATATTACAATACGTGTTTATACCGTTTATTCTAACATTTCCGATGCAATTACGTTCCAAGCGGAATCTGCAAAGGGATCGGTTGTAGTTGATTTAACGGAAGGTTTATTTATTGACGAGCTGATTCGTGCAAATAAGATTGCGACCTTCAAACGTAATAATAGTGCTACCATGTCCGCGGCTTTGGCTGAAATTATGAGTAAAAAGACGGCTGAATATTCGGAACGTATGAAACGTGCAGAAGATATTATTAAGCAATCTTTGCGCACCGCGCCAATTTATTTTAACGGACAAGCGTTGGATATAAAAGCGAAGGATGGCAGGGATAGATTAACCGATGCGTTAAAGGAAATGGTAAAGCAGGATTATTATAAATTAGGACTTGTGAGCTATTTCTATAACGATCAAAAAGCCGTTAGTGAAGTATTGGATAATAAGTTGAGCGATATTTACGGTGACGATCTTTCGCAAGATGCTAATTATGGTGCATATTCCGAAATTTTTGAGCGTATCAAGAATGATAAAATGGTAGGTAGAACGGTTACTGTTAAAAAATTAATCGATGCATTCTCCAAAAAACCTTATGGATGGCGTGATTTTGATATTCTTGGTATGATTGCTACTTTGTGGAAACACAATAAGTTGCAAATTTCTATTCACGAAGTAGTCGTAGATGATAATAATCGTAGTTTCAAAATTGATTTTGCGCGTAAAAACGGTCTTGATACAATGGTCGTTAAAATGCAGGAAAAAATTGATGCCACCATCTTGTATCAAGTAAAGCGCATTATGCAAGAAGCCTTTGACGAAAATATTCCCCTTGATGAATTGAAGTTGAAAGACGGTGTTCTTTCGTTCTTCAAACACAAGAGAGATTTCCTTAGTGGCTTGAAGGCAAAATATGGCTCTGATTACGCTGGTTGCAAGGTTGTTCCCGAATTGTATAAACATTTTGACGCTATTTGTCGTTCGACGGATGCGGCTACGATTTTTGCGGAAATAATTGCTCGCAAAGACGCTTTGTATGATAATGCAGAGATTTTGGAACAGCTTGAAGTGTTCTACAAAGATGGTAGCAATCAACAAAAGACCTATAAAGATGCTTGCATTATCTTGGATTGGTATAGAAACAATTATATGTTCAATGACCTTACAAAGTTGCAAGATGTAATCGAAGCAATGTCGGAAATTGTTGAGATGGAAATGCCGTTCTCCAAGATGAGTCAACTTGCTAATTTGGTGTTCCAAGCAGGGGAAATCCGTGAAGCTATTTTGGAAGAAAAGTATCAAGCAACAAAGCGTTGCCTTGAAGCTGATTTGAGTACAATCAATAAAGAACTTGAAGAAGCGCTTGGAACGAATTTGAATGATGAACAAAAGACACAAATCAGCAATAAGGGTAAAGAAATTGCCGACCAATATGATACGTGGTTAAAGGCATTGAATAAGAATACGTCCAATATGGATCAGTATATTACTTCGAGCCAAACTACTGTTCAAAAGTTTAGAGCTTTTATCGGTATGGTAATGTCGCAATCAACTTCTTCTATTCCTGTTAGACGTTCTAAGAAAGTGAGAATTATTGAGTGTGTACCCGTTGCAAATAAAAAGATTGCAAGCGCAACGGATATTGACAAGGTTGTTAATGCAATTAGAGATAAATTATTGGCTGAATTGAAAGAAAACGACGAAATCAATCTTGATTAAAGGGAATTACAATGGATAAAAGAGTTTTGCAATTATATTCCGTGTGGGCGAAAGATAATCTTGAAAAACAGATTGAAGTTTCGCTTAAAACGCTTGGAATTAACAGCGATAAGGACATTAAGGAATGTAAAATTATCGGTGATTATGCCGTAATTGAAGGCGATGCAACGTCATATCCGAAGGCTTTGGAAGGGCTTCGAAAAAGCATTGTCAATTTGGTACAAGCCGAAGGATATGAAAATGTCATTGAAGAATTTGCATATACTTGGTTTAATCGTTTTGTGGCTTTGCGCTTTATGGAAATTCACGATTTCTTGCCACATGGGTTTAGAGTATTGTCGTCAAGAGATGGAAACATCGAACCTGAAATTTTGAAAAATCTTAATTTTGTAAAAGACGATTTGAAATTAGATTTGGCTCTTTGTGTATCGCTGAAAGAAGAAGGCAAAATCGAAGAATTGTATAGATACGTTCTTTTCCGTCAATGCAATGCGTTGTCGGCTGTTTTGCCTATGCTTTTTTCCGAAGAAAGCGCGTATTTGGAGCTTCTTTTGCCCCAAACGTTATTGAAAGGCGAAACAATTCTTACAAAACTCGTTGAAATTCCCGAAGATTATTTCATGAATGATGTTGAAGTAATTGGTTGGTTGTATCAATTTTATGTCGCTGATGATAGACAACTTTTCAGGGATGCAAAAGTTATTACAAAAGATTTAATTCCTACTTTAACGCAAGTTTTTACACCTGATTGGATTACTCGCTATATGGCTGAAAATTCTGTTGGTCGTGTATGGATGGAAAGTTATCCTTCTTCTGAATTAAGAGCTGCAATGACTTATTATGTCGATGACCCTGTTCAATCTGAGGATATTCAGCGTAAAATTGATGCGGTAAAGTATAAAAATGTTAATCCCAAAGATATAAAAGTTATTGAACCTTGTTGTGGTTCTGGGCATATTCTTGTTTATGTATTTGATTTGCTTCAAAAAATGTATGAAGAAAAAGGGTATCAAAAACGAGAGATTCCTACGCTTATTTTAAAGAACAATCTTTTTGGGTTGGATGTTGATAAACGTTCTGCTCAGCTTGCTGCGTTTTCACTTGTTATGAAAGCAAGGAGTATTAACCCCAGATTTTTTAGCGAAAATTATTATGTAAAACCGCAGGTTTATGAAATTTGGGATTCTCGTTTGTTGTATCGTTTAGATTATCAAACGCAACTGAGAGATTTGAATTTATTGACGGCTTCGGAAATGAACGATATAGAATATATCGTGGATACGTTCCGTTATGCTAAAACGATAGGTTCACTTTTGAAAGTGAAGGCTTTGGATTGGACAAAGGTTGACGTAGCTATTGAAAAATTGCGTACACAGGCTATTCCTACCGTATTCAATTTTAGATTACTGGGTGAAGGTGTTAGCCTTTTGAAAAAGCTCGTGTGTCAAGCAAAAATTATGTCGGTTCAATATGACGTAATGATTACCAATCCGCCGTATATGGGAGTTTCCAAACTTGAAAGCTCCCCTAAGCAATATCTTATATCAGCTTATCCGAATAGTAAATCGGATATGTTTGCTATGTTTATGGAAACCGATTTCGTGAAAGAAAACGGCTTTAGAGCAATGGTAAACCCTGATTCTTGGATGTTCCTTGTGAGCTTTGAAGAAATGCGTAAGGAATTGATAGCTTCCAAATCCATTTTGAATATGATTCATTTGGGTTTAGGGGCTTTTGATGCTACTGTTCAAACAACGTCATTTGTATTAAGAAATTCTCCCATCGCGGGTAACGGCGTTTATTTCCGTTTGGTTGATAGCAAAGATAAAGAAAAAGACTTTGTTAATGCCTTAACAACGGGGGGGGGTATGTAACTGAACAGCTCTCGTTTGTTAAGATTCCTAATAATCCAATTTCTTATTGGGTTACGAATACGCTTTTAGAGGCATATAAAAACAAAAACATGGATTATTATGCTCAACCGCGTCATGGACTTGCAACTTCTGATAATGCGAGATTTTTAAGATATTGGTTTGAGGTCAATATTGATAAAACAAGTGTTTATTGTAAAGATGATTATTCAAAGAAATGGTTTCCGATGAATAAAGGGGGAGAGTATCGTAAATGGTTTGGTAATAATGAATGGTTGATAAATTATGAGAATGATGGCAGGGAATTAAAAGATTTTGCTGTTTCAATTTATCGTTGTTCTTCGAGGACTATTCAAAACACGCAATTTTATTTTAAGAAAGGATTAACGTGGTCGGCTTTAACATCTGGGGAGTTCTCTGTGCGTTTTTCTGAGGAAGGCGCTCTTTTTGGCTCTGGCGGTTATTCTGCTTTTGTTGATGATAACCATTTATTATATTTATTGGCTTTGTTAAACAACAAGGTTAATAAAGCCTTTATTGGTCTTGTTTCTCCAACATTAAATTTTGAAGTTGGACATATTAAAACGATTCCCGTTATTATTGATGTTGATTGTAAAAGAATTGTTGATTTATTGGCAAAGAAAAATATTGAATTAGTTAAAAATGATTGGGATAGTTTTGAAACCAGTTGGGATTTTAAAAAACATCCTTTAATTTGAGCAGGAGTATTATATTCTCCTGCAAAGGAGAAATAATGCAAATTAAATATGAAATGTTATCAACAAATTTTTCAAAGATTCCAAGTAATCCTATCGCTTATTGGGTAAGCGAACGCCAGCTTAATAAATTTTTGGAGGGCAAAAAGATGGATGAGGTCGCCCTCCCTAAGGGTGGACTGTCTACTACTGATAACAATCGTTTTTTGCGCTATTGGCATGAAGTTTTGTTATCTAATATTTCCTTTTCGACTAATGATATTATTGAAACTGAAAAATCAGTTATAAAATGGTATCCTATGGCTAAGGGTGGGGACTATAGAAAATGGTATGGAAATAAAGAATATATTGTAAATTGGCAATATAATGGTAGAGAAATTCGAGATGTTACAAAAGATGCGCCGGGTGGGCGGGTAGTTAGTCCTGAGTTTTATTTTAAAACATTTATAACTTGGTCGGGACTATCAAGTGGTAACCCTTCCATGCGCCTTTCGGGAAAAAGTATATTTGGTAGCGGAGCAAAAGCTCTGGTTGTGGAAAAACATCTCCATTGGTTTATGGCGTTCTTAAATTCAATTGTCGTATTATCTTATTTGGAAATTTTAAGCCCGACACTTAATTATGAGGCAGGACATATTGGGAATTTACCTGTTATATATCAAGACAATGAAACGGTAGAACGAATCTGCAAAGAATGTGTTTGTTTGTCAAAAGAAGATTGGGATAGTTTTGAAACAAGCTGGGATTTCAAAAAACATCCGTTAATATAGGAGAAAAATGAAAGAACAAATTGTAAAAACTTATGAAATATTGATTTCAGCACCGAGCGACGTGTATCGATTTGTTGATGCGGTCAAAAAGGCAATAAGTGAATATAATAACAATTATGGTTTATCCAAAGGAGTTCTTTTTACACAAAAGAATTGGCGAGAGCATTCCATTCCAGAATATGGTGCTTCGCCACAAGCATTATTAAATAAACAAATCGTATATGACGCACAAATTGTTATTGCGCTTTTCGGGGCGAAATTCGGAGAACCGACTGAAAAGTATGAATCGGGGACGCTTGAAGAAATTGAGACGGTTCATAATAATGGTGGGGAAGTTTTAACTTATTTTGGAAAAGGTAAAATTTGCGATGTTTCAAAGATTGATCCTGAACAATTAAAAAAAGTGCAAGAATATAAGAAAAAATATCATGGCATTTATGGTGAATTTAGTAGTGCTAAACAATTAAAAGACAAACTCTTAATAGCGTTAATTATTTTAGCGGATAAATTAAAGAAAAAGGATGAAAAAGATTTACGGCTTTATTCGTTTCTCGATAACGAGTTAAGCGAAGATTTGCAATTTAATAATTATACGTTTATTAAAAGCTCCTTTATGCTTGGCTTGGAACAACAAATTAAGGGGAAAATTTCAAGCATATCTAAGATAGCGTTGCCTGTCAAAGAAAATATGCCAATTAAATTATCGGAAGAAAGCATGAAAAAGTTGTCGGGAATAGCAACCCCGATAGTGACTGCATTAGATGGTTTATATACTCGTGAAGATATAAAATTTGAAAGCACTTTTTTTAGCAACATTGAAAGATTTGCAAAGAAGCATTCCATAGAAATTCCTGATAATTTTTATGATATAGGCGGTGCATATTATTCAAAACGTAATATTGTGATGGGATATTCTTGTGAAGTATGTGGTGAGGAGCAGGAAAAGGAGAAAGCCCAGCAATTATTGGAATTGGAAGGGTTACTGGAAAAATATTATAATCACTATAAATTTTTTGAGCCTTTTGAAAATGCTACATATTTATCGCTTGTATTAAAAAATGAAAGCAATATTTATGCGGATGATATAACGGTTAAATTGTATTTTGATAAAGATGCTTTTTTCTCGTTTGATAAGAAATTATTAGTTTTTGATACAGAGCTGGGGGAATCTCTACAGGATTTTTTGGACGTATTTGAAATAAAAGATAATGTTGATATAGAAGATATGGCGTATGGGAGCCCAATTTATCCAACATACACGCCGACGATTCTTCCTATGGGTGGTGGTGTTTCAGGTTCTGATTTGTCTTATTATCAAAGATATTTACAAGCCAAAGCAAAGGAATTATATCCCTATATTGCCAACGTGCAAAAAGATAAGGTGGTTTTAAAATTTGATATTGCTCAAGGTTTAAAACAGTTTTCCGCCAAGTTTTTATGTGCTCAACTTATTTTCACAAAGACGATAAACGAAATATATTATGTAATTACGTCTAAAAGTTTTGGGCACGAAATGAAGGGCGTATTGCGCTTAAAAGAAGATAGAGAGGATAATGCAGAATGACGTATCAAGAAATTTTACAAGCAGAAGAATATCTAAAAGCGATTAAAGGATTGAGAAATAATAACTCTTTGAATGGGAAAAATTATTATGAGCAGGCTAAAACTTTGGATGCAAAAATTTCTTCAAGTTTTAGTTCGTATCAACCAAAGGGTTATACTTGGAGTGGTATCAGTTATAAGATTAACGAGTCTGATAGATATGTAGATGATGCGTTAGATGTTATGTACGATTGCTTACAGTCCTTGTTGAATAGAACTGATAATTATTTTGAAATCAAGAAAATATGTGTTGATATAAAAAAAGGAAAAAGCGTCGGTCAAAAGGGTAAAACGGCTTACATAGTCGAAATGGTTACGAAATATTCTGATGTTGTGAAATTTGATAAAACGGTTCAAGATTATATTAAAGAACAAACAAATTTGATCGCTTTTGATACAACCAATTTAACTGAGCCTATTCTTCAAGGAATTATTGCAAAGTTGGAACGTTATGCGGATGAATTATCGAAGGGAAAGAAAAGTACGAAGCAAACGTCAAATAAAACTACTCAAATCAATATGATTCAACAAAATACTCAGACTCAAACGCAAATCTTGAATATGAGTTTTGAGGATTGTTTCAAGGCGCTTGATGATTGCGAGAAAATTGGTGAAACGGAACTTAAAGAAATCAAGGATAAAATTTCTGAAATAGAAACGTTATTAAAAGATAAGAAAGGGAAGAAAAAAACTATTCGAGAAAAAATCTCGTCAATTTTAAAATGGCTAGCGGATAAAACAAGTGATGTAATGATAGCCGTTTTGCCCTATTTATTACAAGCATTGCAAAATACGAATATGTAAGAGGTGTTCAATGGGAAGATTGATTTCGGACAAATACAAAGAATGGGAAGAAGAATGTAAGCAGCGTTTTGATACGTTGAAAGCAAACGAAGAAGAATTGAATCGTATTTTTATTGAAATTTACGGTTTGCAGGACGAGCTTTCCCCCGAAGTTGAAGATAAATACGTAACTGTTCGTTTGGCTGAAAAGGAACGTGAAATTAAATCTTTGGTTTCGTATATGATAGGTCTTATATTTGGTCGGTATTCTTTGGATGTGGAAGGTATTGCATACGCTGGTGGCGAATGGGATGCAAGCAAATATCGCACATATAGACCCGACGAAGATGGTATCTCGCCCATTTACACGACGCTTGGGATGAAAGATAGTTTATGTTCTAAAATAATTGAGCTTATCAAACTCATTTATGGAGAAGATACCTATCGTGCAAATATAGAGTTTATTTCAGAAGGTCTTGGGCGTAGAAACAATGAATCGGCAGAAGAAACCTTAAATCGTTATCTTTGCGATGAGTTTTACACCGACCATTTGAAAACTTATCAAAAGCGACCTATTTATTGGATGTTTTCAAGCGGCAAGTATAGTGGTTTCAAATGTTTAATTTATATGCATCGCTATAATGAAGATACTTTGGCTCGTATCAATGCGAAATATTTCTTGCCCGAATCTACTGTTTTGAAGAACGAATTGGACGAGCTTGTATCGACTATTGAAAAGAGCGAAGGGCGTGAAAAAGTACGTTTGGAAAAGGAACGTCAAAAATTGGCGGCGGCTTATAATGAAGCAATAGAGTATGGGCAGGTACTTGATCACATGGCGAATCGGTATATCAATATTGATTTGGATGATGGTGTAAAAGTCAACTATGAGAAGTTCCAAAACGTAGAGCTTATAAGCGATAACGGAACGAAGGTGAAGAAAAATCTTCTCGTACCTATTAAGTAAAAAAGGATATAGTTATGGCAAGTATAGATTATCAAGAAGCAAGAAAAGAGATTGAAAAATTCTTTGTCCAAAAGAATTTTGGGGGTCGAAAAATACTTTTTTGGTATGACTCACCTATGAATTTCAAAGAGGATATATTAAATGATTCTCTTGATTTTTGTCGTTTACTTGTATGTGATAAGAATGAATTTGAGATTAAGAAGATTATCGAACACGATGATACGTTGTCTGATATCTTGGTATATATTCCATCGGAGAAACCGCGCGACGTAGATAATTGGCTTCTTGATATTTTGACGTATAGCGAAGAATATTACGCTGATACCGTAGCATTAACGATGCGTAGATTAGGTTTGTCCAACACTGATTTGCGTAAAATCATTGAAAAACATTCTAAATTTTTTGATGCGGAAGCAAGAAATAAGAAACTGAATAATTACGTAACTGTTTCCGATGATATGCGTGGGGAAGAATTGATACTTGCTATGATGGCAGTTTTAGTAAAGGCAAGTCATCGTACTATTGAAAGTATTCTTACTGAGCTTGTATTCGATGATACGGAGCAGACAAAGTATAAGGAAATTAAAAAATATGGTTTTGAAGAATGTTTATGGGATGCGATTTGCAATGCCTATAACTATGAAGGCGCACAAAAGATAGATGTTTTGATTAAGAGATTTATGTTTACGGCGCTTTTGAATCAAAAAGCAGAGTTTGAGAATCTGCCGTCGTTCTATCAACAATTTGTGATTGATGGAATTGGGAAAATGGATGCCAATATTTTCATAGACCATATTAAAAATGACAAGCGTTATGAATCTTTACAGCTTACACTTGCATTGGATATGAAGATAGAAGCTCTTATAAGCGCAAGGGATATTTCTTGTGTTCAGGAAGCGGATATCTTTGAGTGTATTGATAATTACATAATCAAGAAGATTACGGATAGTTTACGGAACGGTAGTTTAGACTACGATGTTTTTGAAAGAATTATTGCAAGCCGTATCAATTCAATGTGGTATGATAATCATGCAAATGAATACGCTATGTTACGTGCTGCAATATCTTTCTTCCGTCAATTAGATAGACCGATTGCAGTAGGGTTATCAGCGGTAGATTACATTAAAGTATATACTGATAACTACTATCGTGTAGATTTTGATTATAGACATTGTGCGACGAATTATAGATATATTGATGCTCCTATTATTGAGCTGGAAGCATTGATGGAACGCGTTGAATTATTCTATCAAGATAAATTCTTGGCTGTTTTAGGGAAAGAATTTAGTGAATCTCTTGCTAAACAAGGCGATTGGGATTTTGTTGGAATTGATTCTACAAAGAATTTCTATAATTCTTTGCAACGTCATCAATACAAGAAAATGTTTGTTATAATTTCTGATGCAATGCGTTATGAAATTGGTCGTGAGATGGCAGACGTTATTAAGGCTGACCCGATGTTAAAGGGTGGAGCACAATTATCTTATAGCATTTCTCCTTTGCCGAGTGAAACAAGGTTTGGTATGGCTTCTTTATTGCCACATAGGGAAATGCAATATGCAAACAAAGCAGTTCTTGTTGATGGAAAGATGACTAATGGCGTCGCACCAAGAAACGCTGTATTGCAAGATAAGAATGAAACATATTCAGCAATCGGATACGAAGAAATAATCAATTTCAGTAGAGATGAATTGAGAGCGTATATGTCGGATAAAACCTTAGTGTATATTTATCACGATACTATTGATAATGCTGGTGAACACAATGAAAGCAAAGTGTTTGATGTTGTGGAAAAAGCAATGGATGAAATTCTTCTCCTTGTGAAAAAATTGTATAATAATCTTCAAATATCTAATTTCTTCATGACTGCCGATCACGGTTTCTTGTATAGGAGAAATACGATTCAAGAAGAACAAAAGTATAGTAACATCATATCCTTAAAGCCGACGGAAGCATCTAAGAGATATATTTTGACGGATGATGATAGCATTTCTATTCCTTATACGACTGAGTTCCGTTTGAAAGATGTTTCGGACGGTCAATATCGTGTTATAACTCCTTATGGTTATGATTTATTCAAAACGCAAGGTTCTGGGCTTCAATACGTACATGGTGGCTCGTCTTTGCAGGAAATTATCGTACCAGTAGTTCATATAAGCGAGCTGCGTTCTAATAAACAAAAAGAAAATATTCGTCCTGTTGGGGTAAGGTTAAAGAGTATTACAAGAAAGATAACGAATCGTAGCTTTTCGTTAGACTTTGAACAGTATGAAAAAGTGGAAGATAAGAAACAAGCATTAGGCTGTGAAACGTATTTTGTCGATGAAGATAGTTTGGTGGTTTCCAATGTTTGCAAGTTCGTAGCAAATTCCACAAGTGATGATGCCGCGACGAGAGTAACTCGAATCAGATTTACACTTAAAAATGTGGAGTTTGATAGAAACAAGCGATATTTCTTGATTTTGAAAAATGCGGAAAAGCAAGATGAATTCATTGAAAGAGAACAATTTACGATAGATATTCTTAGTTTTAAGATTTTTTAATGAGGTAGTGTAATATGGATGCATTAGATCAAAAAGTTTTTGATACATTTTCAGGAAGGGTTGTTCCCAAAGGGGCGACGAAGAAAATTAAAAATAGCGCAAATGTTCCAACGTATGTTTTGGAATATCTGTTAGGTACATATTGTACTTCAGATGATGAAGAGGAGATTGAAGCAGGTATCGAACAAGTAAAACGGATACTTGCAGATAATTATGTTCGTCCTGATGAAGCTGAGAAAATAAAAGCCAAGATTAAAGAAAATGGTAATCATACTGTAATTGATAAGATTACTGTAAAACTTAATGAAAAAACAGACCAATACGAAGCAGAATTCATGTTTTTAGGTATTCGTAATATATATGTTCACCCGAAGTATGTAAGAGATTATGAAAAACTTCTTGCAGGTGGAATATGGTGTATTGTAGGATTAAATTACTATTTTGATGAAGATGAGAAGAAAAATAGTCCATTTCAAATAAATGATATTACGCCTATACAGATGCCAAATTTGGATAAAAGTGAAATTATAGAGGCGAGACGTTCTTTTGAAAAAGAAGAATGGATTGACTTAATTTTACGTTCTACGGGTATGGAATCTACCCAGTTTGATTATCGAGTTAAATGGCATTTATTGGCTCGTTTAGTTCCACTTGTAGAGAATAATGTAAATATTTGTGAGCTTGGGCCACGTGGTACAGGTAAATCTCATATTTATAAAGAAATTTCTCCCAATTCGATTCTTGTATCGGGTGGACAAACAACGGTAGCAAACCTTTTCTATAATATGGGTAGAAAGCAGGTTGGATTAGTTGGGCTTTGGGATTGTGTTGCATTTGACGAAGTTGCTGGTATTAGCTTTAAGGATAAAGACGGTGTTCAGATAATGAAGGATTATATGGCATCAGGGTCTTTTGCCAGAGGTAAAGATGCTATTCAAGCTAATGCATCAATGGTTTTTGTTGGAAACATCAATCAAAGTGTTGATTCGCTGTTGAAAACATCTCATTTATTTGAACCCTTCCCCGAAGCAATGATAGATAGCGCGTTTTTTGACCGTATGCATTACTATATTCCAGGATGGGAAATACCAAAAATGCGTCCTGAGTTCTTCACGGACAATTATGGCTTTATTTCTGATTATCTTGCCGAATTTTTACGTGAGATGAGAAAAGTTCCTGAAACAGATGCATTTGATAAGTATTTTAAATTGGGTAGATGTCTTAATCAACGTGATACTATTGCAGTTAGAAAGATGGTATCTGGTTTAACTAAGATTATATATCCTGATGGGAATTATACGGAAGCTGAAATCGAAGAAATATTAAAGTATGCTATTGAAGGTCGCCGTAGAGTAAAGGAACAACTCAAAAAGATAGGCGGGATGGAATTTTATGATGTTCAATTCTCTTATATCCGTTTATCGAATATGGAAGAAATTTTCGTTCCAGTTCTTGAACAAGGCGGCGGGAAACTGATCAGTGAAGGTGTTGGTAAGGCGGGGCATATTTACACAGTTGCAAAGGGCACCAATGATATGATGGGTGTATTCAAGTTTGAAACGACTGTAACTGACGGTACGGGCAAGTTTGATGTCACGGGGTTGACTAATTCGAAGGAAGTTAAGGAATCAATTAAGACGGCTCAAAATTATTTTAGAGCTAATGCAAAACAAATTAGCCATTCTATTGCCGTAGATAGTAAAAATTATTTGATGCATGTTCAAGATTGTCAAGGTGTCGGTATGGATAGCAACATGTCTTTAACCGCGTTAGTTGCATATTGTAGTTGTGCATTAGAAAAACCTGTTTTAGCGCAATTATGCGTTTTGGGTAGTATGAGTATTGGTGGAACAATCAACAAAGTGGAAGAATTAGCTTCTGTGTTACAAGTATGTTTTGATGCTGGCGCAAAAAGAATATTGTTGCCCATGAACAGTGCTGTCGATATAGCTACTGTGCCGAGCGATTTGTTTGCAAAGTTTCAAATTTCTTTTTATAGCACTCCTGAAGATGCTGTTATTAAAGCATTGGGGATTGAATGAATCAAATATTGTGCCTGCACGATAAATCGAGACATTTATCAAGGTGAAAGTGGGTAATAAGAAAAACAAGAAACTTTAATAATGAAAAAGGAATCAGTTAAGAAAGGAATTGATAGAATTTTTTAGATAACTTGGGATAAGACATATAAACAAAGACCAAATTTTGTTGAGAATTATCTTACTTTGGTGATATATAAATAAAAAATATTTCAAAAATTGTTGACAATTATGGTGCTTTGGTGATATACTATTAATAAGGATGGAAAAAAACAATGAAAAATATTATTTTATATCACGGAACGGATCATCAAATACAAGCACCTGTATTAGACGGCGGAAAGGCAACGAACGATTACGGAATGGGCTTTTACTGCACTGAACACTATGAATTGGCGTGTGAATGGGCGGCAAAGGTAAAAGATCGCCCTGCGGTAGTGAATAAGTACGAGTTGCAAGGCAAAGGCTTAAAGGTATTGGATTTGTCCACAACAAAATATAGCATTTTGAATTGGATGGCTCTTTTATTGAAGAACCGCACGTTTACGTTAACGTCGCCTATTAGCGTAGAAGCAAAAAAATATTTATTAGACAATTTTGACGTGTCCGTTGCCGAGTATGACGTAATTAAGGGTTATAGAGCAGACGATTCGTATTTCTCGTTTGCAGAAGACTTTTTGAACAATACGATTAGCGTACAAAAACTTGCAAAGGCAATGAAATTAGGCAAACTTGGTATGCAGGTTGTATTGATTTCCGAAAAAGCCTTTTCGCAGTTGAGCTTTATGGAAAGCGAAGACATTGATAATTTGAAGTATTTTAGCGCATACGATAAGCGTGATAAGAAAGCAAGAGCGAAATACGTAGAAGAACGTGCGAACGTACAAACGAGCGAAAAAGAATTGTACATGATTGATATTTTAAGAGGGGGAATAAAAAATGGCGACCCGCGTATATGATAGGGCGTACAATGAATTCTATTTGAATAACGCAATGAATACGCTGGCGACGATGCTTGATTACGCAGTAAATATCAAGCGTGAAGATATAGATTCTTGTTTCAAGAGATTTATCGATAGTGGTGCGGCAGCTCATTTTGAGAACGGCGACCCGAATTTAATTGCCGGCAAATCCGGGGTTGAATTATATTGGACGATAACGGAAAATCGATACAACAATTTCCCCGCATATCAAATGCTGTACAGAACGCCCGAATTTTGGTTGGGCTGGAGCTTGGCGTATTATCAATGGTTTACAAAGAAACCGTTTCGCTATATTCATATGCGCGTAACCTTAAAGGAACTTCTTGCGTGGTATCCTACTTTGCATGAAGCGGATTTAATGAAGTTTGTGGAAGAACTGGATAAACGGATTTCTTTACCTGAAACGAATTTGGAAATTCGTCGAAGAGCGTTGGGTTTATCGCAACAGGATTTGTCGCTTTTAAGCGGAGTACCTATTCATACGATTCAAATGTACGAGCAAGGGCAGAAGAAACTTGCAACGGCGCAATGGAATATTTTATCCGCACTTGCTAGGGCTTTGCATTGTGGGGTTTACGATTTGATGAATGTGGATACCGTGTATGCGTATAACGGTCAAAATCCTATGTATACGAGCGATGCATTTATGATGCAATTGACGCAAAATATGCTGGAAAACGAAAGACGGATTGCGCAATTAAACGCAGAAAGAGCACAATTAGAAGCGCAAAGACGAGCTTATTTGTACGGATATATAGGACAGTTTCCCGTTCAGCACTTGCAATATAATAACGGGTATTATATGCCACCGAAAGTATTCCATGAAAATTGGCAGTCGTATTGGAATGGCATCATACAACAGCAAAATAGAGAAGATGAGCAGGCACTGCAAAGGCAAATAGCGAAAATAGGTTTGGAGCTTATAGAACATCAAGCAAAACAAAACAACAATAAACCATTGGTTATTGCAGCGAATGCTTTGGGGTTATTGCACGCCGATAATTTGGCGGAAGCGATTTCTAAAGTTTTGACGATTATCAGCGAAAGTCGTTAAAACGTATCGAAAGGAATGTCAGTAAATTGGCATAGAATTGGCGGGGTTTTGCTATTGACTTGGCGAGTCAAGTCTGTTATAATGGTATTGTGAAAGTATTGTAAGTTGTTGCCTGCAATGACTGAAAAATGAAAACTAAATAACGGTTGTTTGAGTCGTGTAACGAAAAAACGTTGCACGGCTTTTCATTTTATAAAAAATCAAAATTTCAGGAGGTAGAAAAATGGAAGAACAACACAACAGATGGCTGGAATTGGTACAGCTTCGGCAAAGGAATTTACAAAAGATAAAAAGCAAATTGGGGCAAGCGGAAGATTTATTAAAATGCGGTAGTAATATTGACTATGTTTACGAAGAGCTATTAAATGCGGTAAGTCTAACGGAGAAATTTAACCTGAATATTCGGGATTTAGCAACCTATAAATGGAACCCTTATATGTATGAGCGGGTGGAAGAAATTATTGCAGACACCGTGCCAATAGAAATCGGCTATACGAAGCAGGGTTGGTTTAGCGTACGCTTGCCTATGTTGCTCCCTAAAAAACAATCGGGCGGATTGGAATATATCCGTTCAATTTTGTTTCCCAAGATGGAAAACTTTTTTGCGAAACGACGTTGGAAAAAACGGGGGAAAGTAGTGCTTGTCTATCGGCACGTGTACGATAAGGATTATCCCGAACGGAATATGCGCGACCACGATAATATCGAAATCAACCAAGTCACGGATATCGTTGCGCTCTTTACAATGGTGGATGATAACCCTGCTTGCTGCGAGCATTTTTATATGAGTGCAAAAGGGAAAGGCAACCGAACGGAAGTGTACGTTATTCCGCGAAATGAGTTTGAAGAATTTCTAAAAATTCGGCAAGAAATGCCCGAAGAAGGAGTGCCGTTATATGAGAACGAACCCTAAAAACATATACAAAAACCGCCGAAAATCACGAAAAATTTTCGGTATATCTTTTTTAACGGCAAAACCCCTTGAAATCCCTGTGTTTTCAAGGGGTTTACGCTTTGCAAATTCGACGGACAGTACAAATCGCCGTCGGAAGACTATTTGCGATGGAGGTGTGTTATGATTACAATCAAAGAGTGCAGTCATGCTTTCTTCCTCCTGCGTATTTTATCCGTGGCAGGTGAAATTCCGCAGTACTCATTGGGTATTATGGGTAGTGAACAAACATATAAAAGATTGGTGCATAAAATGTGTGAGATGCAGGAGTATCGGAACGCACGGACGGGGGAACGGCTAACGGTGAAGGCGCTCATTAAATCGGGGGCAGGCAAATACAAGACCATACGATTACATAAGAAAGCAAAGAAATTATTAGAGTGGATTGGGACGGCAGAATATTATGAAAATAATTTCTGTCGTAACAGTTTCCCGAGCGATATAGAGCATAAACGGCGCAATCATAAAATCGGAGAAGTGCTGATGATACTGTGTCGGGCAGGCATTACCTTTTCGCCGCAAGACTTGCCTTGCTTGAATTACGATTATAAAACGCAAAAGCTATTAGATAACGCATATTTTTATCCGTCAAGGGATTTGAAACAATACGAACGTGGCGAACTCAAAAAATTGTCGTACACGTCCATTGTGGGCGCACTGTTCACCCAAGACGAGGGGTTTTGTGTGTATAACTTACGGGATGAAATGATGAAATGGAGTTTTGGTGGAGAAGTAAAAGCGGAAGTGGATATACGTAGAATTGCAAGAATGAATACGGCAAAACATCCTGAAAAGGACAAAACACCCTGTATTATGTTTGCGCGGAATGCAAAAGCGGTGTTCGACACGATTGCAAATTGCAAAACTCGACAATCAAAAAAGGACGCCAACGGGAAATGGAAGAGCATACGTATTCAAACGATAGAAAAAGTGTATTCGTCGCTACATTATTTACCTTTAGACGGATTCGGCGCAAGGTTGCTTAAAGTCATTACACGGCCCAACTATATGAAAAGGATATTGCGCGCGGTATATAAAGAAAGTGAAATCGAAAAAGAGACAAAAATGTTTGAATACGACGGAATTATCGAAGATATCGTGTATTCCCTTTGCCATTTGGACGGGGATATCTGCCGATTGATTGCTTTTTGCAACGGGTTGGAATTTTATAAAGAGAAGGGAGAAGTTCTTTGTTATGAGTTTCAACGGGCATACGTGGAAGAATATGTAAAGGGGAAAAATATCGAAGTGTTTACGGTTTCTTTGGAAGAAGTGGAAGGTTTATTGGGTTGTACATAAACGGTTGATTTTTGCGCTAGAATGTGCTATAATAAAAAAGCTATGATAAAGACTTCGATACGATTTTTTGACGATATTCCCGTAAGAGCTGTTTGGAACGAAGAAAATTCCAAATGGTACTTTTGCGCTGTCGATATTGCCGAAGCGTTGACGGCGAGCAAAGCGCCGAGAAAATATTGGAATACGTTAAAGAGTAGAAATCCGCAGTTGTCCACAATTTGTAGACAACTGAAATTGCCTGCGCGCGACGGGAAGTCTTATCTTACCGACGTAATCGACGATGACGGTGTAAATACCGTTCTTGCCGTTATTCCAAGCAAGAAATCGGCAGTCTTTCTCAAATGGATGAAGTCGATGGGAACGTCCATTGACGAGCAAAGTAAGCAAAAGGCGTATTCGTTGTTTGAAGACGGCATAATCCATACAATTGAAGTGGGTACGGTAAAGGGCTTACGACAAATACACGCGTATATTTTCGGCGGTTTGTACGATTTTGCAGGGCAAATAAGAAACGTCAATATTAGCAAGGGCGGATTCACGTTTGCGAACGCTTTGTATTTGGACGAAACGTTGAAAACGATAGAAAAGATGCCCGAAGATGCCTTCGAACAAATTGTACAAAAGTACGTAGAAATGAATATTGCGCACCCTTTCCGTGAGGGGAACGGCAGAACTACCCGTATTTGGCTGGATATGATTTTGAAAAAGAACCTGTCCAAGTGCGTGGATTGGAGTAAAATTGATAAGACGGAATATTTAGATGCGATGAAACGCAGTGTAGTGGACGAGAGTGGGATTTTCACTCTTTTGCAAAACGCCTTGACGGATAAGATTGACGATAGAGAAATCTTTATGAAAGGCATTGACTATTCCTACTACTACGAAGAAGAATAAAATTGTATAAACGAAAGCAAGTATCTATTGGGCGGTTGCCTGATAGATACTTTTTTTTCTCACAACTCAATATTTTTCTCAAAAAAGTTCCCGATTTTGAAATTTTCTTCGTATTTATTTGTGAAAGGGTTTAAAAATCCGATTTTGCACTCGTATTTAGTAGTGAAGGGTTGAAGGCCTGAATCAAAAACAAGGAGAGCGGTTATGCAAAACAAGAGCGAACAAACGAAAATTACGGATAGAAAACTGTGGGAATACAGCCAACAGCTTTCTATGCTCGCTACGCTTTTACAAAGGAAGATGATTACGCAAGCGGAGTACGACAAAATCAAAAGACGACTAATGCGCGATTATAAAATTACGTTGGATATTTTAACTTGACATATTCCCTAATCGTGTGGTATAATAACGCTATAAAGGGAATACGGAAAAAGGAGGTGAAAATTCATTATGAAAACAGTAGAAGTTATCAAGGCGACGGCGAATATTATCGACCGTAGCAAGGGTATAGGACAGGGCAGACAGCTTCGCGTTGCGCCGTATTGCAGAGTAAGTACCGACGACGAAGAACAGCTGGACAGCTACCGTTCGCAAATGCAATACTATACCGATATCGTACAAAAGAACCCGAATTGGGCGCTCGTGGACGTGTATGCGGACGAGGCGATTACGGGTACGCAAGTGGACAAGCGTGAAGATTTTCAACGGATGATGCAGGACTGTGTTGCAGGCAGAATTGATATGATTATCACGAAGTCTATTTCCCGTTTTGCAAGAAATACGCTGGATACGCTCAAATACGTGCGTATGCTCAAAGAACGCAACATTGCCGTGATGTTCGAAGAAGAAAACATCAATACCCTGACGATGGACGGCGAACTTTTGCTTACCATTTTAAGCTCGGTGGCGCAACAGGAAGTACAAAACATTTCCGCGAACGTCAAAAAGGGCTTAAAAATGAAGATGCAACAGGGCGAGTTAATCGGTTTCCAAGGCTGTCTTGGCTACGATTACGACAAGACGACCAAAACGATGACCGTCAACGAGGAAGAAGCAAAAATCGTGCGGTACATATTCGAACGGTACGTGGCAGGCGCAGGCGGACTCATAATCGGTAAAGAACTCCGCGCGCGTGGTTATAAGAGTAAGACTGGCGGTAGGAGTTGGCCGGAGTCGACGGTTCTCGGCATTATCAAGAACGAGAAGTACAAAGGCGCGCTACTTATGGGCAAGACGTTTACCGTTGACCCCATTTCCAAACGACGGCTGGACAATATGGGCGAAGAGGACAAGTTTTATATAGAAAACCACCACGAGCCTATCGTTTCGCCCGAAATTTGGGAACGGGCGCAGGAAATTTTGCACCGTCGCAGTAAACCCCGAATTCTACCAAACGGCAAACGGGAAGTTTATACCCGAAAATATGCGTTCAGCAGTATTATCAAATGCGGATTTTGCGGAAGCTCTCTTTCGCGGCGGAGTTGGCACAGCGGAACTCCCCACCAAAAGGCAATGTGGCAATGCGTAACGGCGACGAAAGGCGCAAGAAAGTTTTGTCCCGACAGCAAGGGCGTGGAAGAAACGCAAATCGAGCGTGCGTTTGTGGAATCTTATCATCGCTTAAACGCCGATAACGCAAGTGTGTTAAACGAGTTCTTGGCGCGCGTGGAAGATTCGCTCACGGGCGACAACGTGGGCAGGGAAATCGAACAGCTCAAACACGAAATTCAGGCGTTGGAAGTGAAAAAGAATAAACTTTTAGATTTGCGCTTGGAAGAAATGATAGAAAAAGACGATTATGAGTTGAAATATTCGGAAATTTCTGCTACAATAAGAAAGTACAATGCGCGTTTAGACGAACTCACCGAATCGGACTTATCGAGAAAGAGCGTGCAAAAGCGTATCGTTGAATTTAGAAAAGTTTTGCAAGAGCATAACACAATGACGAAGTTCGACAGGGCGGTATTTGAAAGCGTTGTGGAAGCGGTGATTATCGGCGGATACAACGAACGGGGTGAAAAAGACCCTACGCAAATTTCTTTCGTGTACAAAATGGGATATAAAGATAAGTTGGATATCAAGGCGTACAGAAACCCCAGAAAGGTGCGCGTGGATAGGAAAACGGGAGTGAAGGGGATAACGTCTTCCTTTGATGAAAACGCCCCCGAAATAACGTGTTTTTGCGATTTGCCCGATGCACGTGGAAAGTTTAGTTTGTCTGACACGAAAATAAACGATTTTGATCCTAAAATGGGAATTTTTCAGCCTTTTTGAGTGTTTTTTTAAAAATCGGTGTTCAAAAACAGAAAATGCCCCAATTTTGCGGTGGGACAAATAATGATTTCGAGCGAAACTCGAAACTTCAATTTACAGCTGTTTGGTATAACATATCGAAGGGAACAAATATGATTTCTGATGAAAAAAGCGGATACAAGTCTTGGAGCAACCTAAAAAAGCAGATGAATGATTTACTTTGCGATTCTCTC
>JAZNDR010000053.1:0-49269 GCA_045588185.1 Candidatus Scatosoma sp.
TCGGCAATACCGACCGTTCCTTCTTTAATCGCATAGTCGCCGGAAACGATATCCATATCCGCGTGAATTATCCAACCGTCAAGATAGTATACGCCGTTTTCTACTACCGTATATTCAACGCTTGAATATTGAAATATACTACCCCCAATCTTCGTTACGCTTTCGGGAATGGATATATTCGACAATTCCGTGCAAAGGTAGAACGCAGCACCACCTATCGTTTTTACGCTATTCCCCATCGTTACGCTCGTTAAATCCCCGCAACCACTAAAAGCAGCGGCGCCGATATCCGTTACGCTGTCGGGCAACACTACTTCCTTTAAATCACCACATTCATAGAAAGCCTGATATCCGATAGTCTGCAAGCCGTCGTTAAAGGTTACGCTTGCCAACTTCCCACAACGCGCAAACGCCTCATCGCCGATACTCGTTACACCCGTAGGAAGCGTAATTTCGGTTAAAGCCTCACAGCCCAAAAAGGCACTTTCGGGAATTGCGCTTATTCTTTTTCCAAAATTAACGGTTTTTAAGCTTCTACATCCTTGAAAAATTCTCCTACCAAACGTTACCGTACCATTTCCCTCGCCGAGAAAGTTTACCGTTTCTAAATTTGTACAATCCAAAAACGCCTCTTCTTCAACAACTTTTATGCTTGCGGGGATAGTTACGTGCTTCAAATTGAGTGGCTTGCTATAATTAGGGTTACCGTCTGCGCCAGAAAACGATCCTCTCTTAATACCAACCACGGGCTTATCCTCGTGGGTAGCGGGGATAATCAAGTCTTCGTCCATACAATCCATCCACCAGTTTACCCAGTATTCGCCGTCAATTTCTTCAAACCGTAAACCCGTGCTTTCTTCCTTTTCGCAATAAGTACATTCGCCGTCTACGACGTTATGCCCTGTCATCGGTTTGAAATTATCCTTTTCCAAACCGCAACGGGTACAGCCATGCTCGGTGTAGCCGTCCGTGGTACAGGTCGGCTCTACCACTACTTCTTTCTCGTCGTGCCCCAAAGCCTCAACGATATTCGTTTTTACCGTGTGTCCACAAATTTTACACACCGCTTCGTCGTAGCCGTCCTCTTCGCAGGTTACTTCGTGCGTGGTGAGGGTGGATTCTTCCAAATCGTGCTCTGCGCCCGTCTTAACTACCGTTTGATAGCAAACGGTGCACGTACCTCTAAGCGTCGCCGTTTCGCAACCTTTTTCGCCGGTGGTAAAATCCAAATGCCATTCGGCTACGGTATGCTCTACGCATTCCTCTCTTTCTTCCCCGCCGCCGCAGCTTGCAATTCCAAGCATACACACGCCTGCCGTTAAAACCGACAGGGTTGCCGTTAAAAATTTCTTGATTTTGTTCATATAAATACCTCCACATGGTATTTTTATTATACCATTCTTTTGTTTCTCCGTCAAGCGTTTGACGATATTATAAATCCGTTTTATTTCTTTTCCCCTGCTTTTCGGCGTGTTGATAAAAATTTAACTAAATACTCGTAAAAATCGGGTGCGACGGCGGACTTCACCGCGTTTTCGTGTAACCCTAAAATCAATTCCCTTTGGCATACGGGTTCGGATATCGGTACGAGCACGATTTCAGAAGATACCTTTCCCCACGAATATTCGGGCCAAAAACCAACGCCCGCGCTTGCGCCGATGATATTCCGTACCGCCACGGGGGAATCCGATTCAAAGGATATTTGCGGGTCAAACCCTGCGTAGGCGCAAAACTTATCGCACTCCGCGCGGAATAACCGTGAGCCCGCAAGATTGACGAACCGTTCGTTTTTCGCTTCTTGTAAGCGGATAGCTTCCCTATCGGCGTACGGAGAATTTTTCGGTACGGCAAGATAGATTTTTTCTTTCATTACGCAACGCTTCGCAAAAGCGGGCAGAGCGGAGAAATCCACGCCGTTCGCGGATACGGAAACGTCGCAATCGGCTTCCGTTTCGTTTTGTATCATTTGGAATACGACTTCGGGGTGCTTTTTCTTATAATTCACGACGGCGTCCGTTACCGCCGTCGAAGCCGCGAGCACGTTGAGCTTGACGGTGTTTCTATGTTCCGCTTTCAACAGCGCAAGCTCCTGAGGAATCCCGTCTATCACGGGAAAAAGTCCGTCCAGCTTTTTCTTTAAATATTCGCCGAACACGGTCAAGCAAATATTTCTGCCCTTTTTATAAAAGAGCGGAACGCCCAACTCCTCCTCTAATTGCTTGATTGCCTTGGTAAGGGCAGGCTGTGCGATATGGATTTCCTCCGCCGCCCGCGTTACGTGTTTGAGCTTGGCGACCGTTTGAAAATAGCGAAGTTTGGTAAGTTCCATTGATACCTCCTAACTCATAACTTTTCGTTATCAATTCCATAACAATTATATATTTTACATTATTCTTTGTCAAGTGTATAATGGTAGCGTAAGAAAAATTACAACAAAGGAGTTTTGATTATGGTAACCGTTTTTGAAAGTATTATGCTTATCTGTTTCGGACTGTCTTGGCCTATCTCCGTATACAAGAGCGCTACTTCCCACTCAACGAAGGGGAAAAGCGTCGTGTTTACGATTGCGATTATACTCGGCTATATAGCGGGAATTATCGGAAAAATCGTCGGCGGTAATCTCAATTACGTATTGGCGTTATATATCGTCAATCTTGCGTTCGTGTCGGTAGACTTTGCCCTGTATTTCGTCAACAAACGGCGCGAAAATACACCTGCTTTTTCCTGCGGCGATTGATCCTCCCCGCAGAAAAAGAGCTCCTTGTCGGCACCTCCACGCGGCAAGGAGCGTTTTTATATCAAAAAAGCCTTTCCGCTTGGGAAAGGCTTTCGTTTTTTATTGTTCTTGGCTGGCAAGCAACGCTTCTCTGTCCGCAATCGCCAACGCTTCTACCATACTATCGATATCCCCCGTCATAAACGCGTCGAGGTTATATTGACTGAGTCCTATTCTATGGTCGGTTACGCGGCTTTGCGGGAAATTATAGGTGCGGATACGCTCGCTCCTATCCCCCGTGCCGACCATACTCCGACGGTTTTCCTCTCTGGCTTTCGCGTTCTGTCCGTTATAAAAATCGTACACGCGCGAACGCAAGACCTTGAACGCCCGTTCTTTGTTTTTCAGCTGGGAACGCTCGTCCTGACAGGTTACGACGATACCCGTGGGGAAGTGGGTAATGCGCACGGCGGAAGCGACCTTATTGACGTTTTGACCGCCTGCCCCGCCCGAATGGAAAATGTCGATTCGGATATCCTTATCGTTTATTTCCACTTCGACCTCTTCCGCTTCGGGAAGCACGGCGACCGTCGCCGCCGAGGTATGGATTCTGCCCTGCGTTTCCGTGGCGGGAACGCGTTGCACGCGGTGTACGCCGCTTTCGTATTTCAGCCGTTTATACGCGCCCGCGCCCGTTACGCCGTAAATAGCTTCCTTTACGCCTCCGAGCTCGGTGGCGTTGATTTCTATTTCTTCCACGCGGAGTCTATGGGCGGCGCAATAGTTTTGATACATTCGGCAAAGCTCCGCGGCAAAGAGCGCGGCTTCTTCCCCGCCCGTGCCCGCGCGCACTTCTAAAATACAGCTTCGTTCGTCGTTTTTATCCTTGGGCAAAAGGAGTATTTTCAATTCACCCAAAAGCGAGGCGAGCTTTTCCTTACAGGCATACCCCTCGTCGTTTAAAAGCTTGCGCATTTCCGCGTCCGTTTCCTCTTCGGCAAGCGCGAACGCGTCCTGCATTTCCTTTTCCGCTTTCAAATACTCCTCGTACTTTTCAGCCGTTTCCCGAAGCTCCGATTGCTCTTTCGAATACTTTTGCCAAGTGGGCATATCGGCGATTACGGCGGAATCGGCGAGCTGTTCGGATAAAAATATATAGCGTTGTAAAATGCCGTCTAACTTTTTCAGCACGCGTCTTCCCTCCCGTGACTACATTACGATTTTGACGTATCTGTCTACGCCGTTGAAGTCTTTTATAATCATTGCATACGAGCTCGATTTAAACAATTTTACGACCTCGTTGGCTTCGCCCTCGCCTACTTCCATAATAATCATACCGCCGCGGTTTAAATATTTCCCCGCTTCCTGTGCAATTTTACGGTAAATATCCAAGCCGTCTGCGCCTCCGTCGAGGGCAAGTCGGGGTTCGAACCCCTTTACCTCTCTTTGTAAGCCGTCAATGTCCTTGGACGGAATATACGGGGGATTGGAAACGATAATATCGAACCGACCGCGGATACGCGTGAATAAATCCGATTGAATAAAGAGAATATCCGCCTCGTTCGCCTCGGCGTTTTCCTTGGCGAGCTCCAACGCGTCCGCGCTGATATCCGTCGCCGTCATCTTTACTTTACGGTTGTATTTTTCTAATTCTTTATAGGTAGCAATCGCAATCGCGCCGCTGCCCGTGCAAAGGTCGAGCACGCTTTGTCCCTCTTCCGCCGCACCGACGACGAGCATCGCGAGTTCTTCCGTTTCGGGGCGGGGTATCAGTACCCGCTCGTCTACTTTGATTTTATATCCGCAAAAATCGGTGTCGCCGACGATATACCAAAGCGGTCTGCCCGTCAGTCGTTCGTCCGCGATACGGACGATTTCTTTCGCCTGCGCAATTTTTAAAATACGCTCTTCCGTCGCCACCGCGCTCTTGGGGATATTCAGCGTGAGGGCGAATATCCATTCGGCGTCCTCTTCGTCGATTGCCACTTGCGCAAAACGGCGTTTCGTGTTTTTGAGCAGCGCGCTCATCTTGCCCGCCGTCGCAAATACCCGTTCGGGGATAGAGGGGTCTTCGTCCATTTTCAAAACGGTGGTGAACGCCGTGATCGCACATTCCATCATACCGTCGTCTGGTTCGCGGGTGGTCAGGCGTTGCAATAAGAGTCCCGGCCATTTGAAAATAAGGAAAAATTTACTTTTCGTTTTTGCCAAAAGTCGGAGTATTTCATAGGATACCCCCGCCACTACGGGAAGCATTAACACTTTCAGCAGAAAACGGAGAATTCCGTCCACTTTCGTGTTGCCCGTATACAGCCAACCCGCCACGGCGACGTTCACGAGCGAGAATACCAAAATACTGACGATCATTACGAGGAATAAAAAGGTCGTACCGCACCGATCGTGCACGCGGGAGCAACCGCGCACGTTTTCGATTGTCAATTCCTTTCCGCTTTCATAGCAAGTAATCGTCTTATGTTCCGCACCGTGGTACATAAACACCCGTTTGAGCGTGGGTATTAGAGAAATAAGCAGGATATATAAAACGAAAATGGCGAGCCGTATTCCGCCCTCTATGAGATTGAACCAAAGTCCGTCCAAGCCCTTGCTCGTTTTATCGAACGGCAAAAAGCCCGTAATCCATTGTGGCAGGGCAATAAAAATAACGAGCGCAAGCAACACGCCGAGAATCACGGAAACGCCGTCCAAAATTCCGCCGAGGTCTATCTTGTGCTTTTCCTGTAACCATTTTTCCGCTTTCGAGGGCTGTTCCTCGTCCGTCATAGAAACGTCTGCGCTCCGCATCAAAATACGGTTTCCGTCCACGAGCGAGCGCACGAAATTCACCACCCCCCGAATAAAGGGCAGGCGGGAAAATTTACTTTTCTTTTCGGGCGGTTCGAGTCGTTCGGATTCGATTTGAATAACTCCCTCGGGATCGCGCACGGCGGTCGCCATCGAACGCTTACCGCGCATCATAACGCCTTCCAAAACGGCTTGACCGCCGATGGAAACGCAGTGTTGTTTTTTCTGTTTTTCTTTCATACCGTAAAATCTAAGTTCCTCAAAAAAAGTATGGCGAGGTCGCCAAACCAAAAAAAGTAAAGGCTTTAAGATACCGTCGGCATCTTAAAGCCCTGCTTTTGTTACATACCGTATCTCTTCTTGAACTTATCGATACGTCCACCGGTATCAACCAACTTCTGCTTACCCGTGAAGAAAGGATGGCAGTTGCTGCAAATATCCACTTTCAACACTTCGCAATCTTTCGTCGTGCCGGTCTTAAACGTTGCGCCGCAAGCGCAAGTAACCGTTACTTCATGATAATTGGGATGAATTTCCGCTTTCATTTATGTTCACCTCGCTATTTGTTTTTCATTTTAATGCTTTCCAATTATAACGCTTTTTTTATCTTCCGTCAACTGTTTTTAACGCAATTTATAAAAAATAGTTGCAAATTCGGAAAAAATGCGGTATACTTATCTTGTTCGTACGGCGCAAAACCCTTTTCGCCAATTCCCGCGAACGAATAAGGAAACCTTCGTTACTATGAAAGTATGGCAATTAGCATACCCGCACAACCTACAACACGTCAGCGCTCCCGATTTGAAATTGTCCCCCGATAAGGTCAAAATCAAAATCACGAAAGCGCTCCTCACCGAATCGGACGTGTCCGTATATTCGGGCGCAATCAAAGTAAAAGCACCCTTTATTCCCGGACGCTTCGCAATCGGGCAGGTTACCGAAGCCAACGAGGACTCGTTCATCCGTAAAGGCGAACGGGTATACCTTGCGGGCGTAACGGAAGACGAGCTCGCCCCCGACGGCTTGCGCGTGGCGGGCGAAACCGCGGGCGGGTTCTACCGCGATTTCGTGCTCGCGGGCGTGGACGACGTATACCCGCTTCCCTCTTCTGTTTCCGACGAGGCGGCGTTCCTCATCGACGCGATCGCTTTGGCGGAAAGAGTGATAGACGAAATGCAAATCACGATCGGTCAGCATATTTTGGTCTTGGGCGGGGGATTATACGCCAACGTGCTTTGCCAAATTCTCATTTATCATAGGGCAGTACCCATTTTAGCGGACAACAACGCCGAACGGCTCGCCCGCGCGAAAAAGAGCGGTATTTATTACACCTTCCCCAACGACGAAACCTTAAAAACGAACGTCGTGAACGTAACGGGCGGTAAGCTTGCCGACGGTGCGGTGTACCTTGCGTACGCAAACCGCAGCGAACCCTCGGTGTTATTCCCGCTTGTAAAAAGAGAAGCTTACGTTTCTTTCTGCGCGCCCACCTGCAAGAGTATCCACGTAAACCTCGAACACGCGTTGAAGCATAACGTAACGATTAAGGGAATTACGGAAAGCAGGGAATTCGTTTCAACGGCAATCAACCTGCTGGCGCAAAAGGCGGTCAACTATTCCGCGTTCCCCTATTGCAGTTTTAAGGAAGAGGAGCTCCCCAAGCTAATGGACAAATACGCCACCTTGCTTGGAAGCGGAGCGAACCTGCCCGAGGAAATGGATATTATCAAATTTATATTTTAAATACTTCGCCACAACGCCCCGTTGTGGCGTTCTAAACAGGATAGGATAATTTATGCAACTTACGACAAACGAAATTAAAAATCTTACCTTCGGCGCATACGAATCCGAAGAAGCCTTAGACGGCGTTCGCTTTTACCGTATGCCCGATAAACAGGCTCGCTATTTTGAAAAGCACGACCCTGCTTTCTACAAAAAAGGAAAATCGGCGGCAAGCATATCTATCGACTTCTACACGGACAGTTCGTTTTTCTTTTTCCACTGCACGGAAGTGGAACAATGCTCTACCCGTCCTTGGTGCTACTTCGACGTACTTATCAACGGTAAGCTCGTAGCCACTATCGGCGATGAACCGCCGATAAAAACGAGTTACTCTTTCCGCACCGACCTACCCGACGGCGAAAACCGCGTTACGCTCTTTTTCCCCAACTTACATCAAGCGACCGTGAAAGAGATTTCGCTTTCGGACGGAGCGAAAATACGCCCTGCGGAAAAGAAACGGCGTATCCTCTTCCTCGGCGATTCCATTACCCACGGCTACGACGCGCAAGCGCCTTCGCAAAGCTACGCAAACCGCGTGAGCTTTCAAACGGACAGCGAGGCGGTCAATCTCGCTATCGGCGGCGCGTGCTTTGCCGCAGACTGTTTGGACGAAAGCATAGACTACCGCCCCGATATGATCGTCGTGGCGTACGGCACGAACGACTGGCGTAAAAAGCCCGCCGAAGCCTGTTTTGCGGGGTGCCGTGCGTTTTTCGATAAGCTGTGCAAAATCTATCCCGATAAGCCTATTTTTTATATTTTGCCCATTTGGCGTCACCGCGGCTGCGAAACACCCGAACAAACGGAAAGCTTTTGGCTCTCCCGCAACCTTTTCAAGCATATCGCAAGCGGGTATAAAAATATCAAAATCATCGACCTTTGGGAAGAAATCCCCCGCGACCTTGCTCTGTTTTCAGACGGTCTGCACCCCAATAGCGAGGGCTTTGCGTACTACGCAAACGGCGTGATAAAACACTTGAATTTCGAGGACAAAGAATAATGAACGAAAAAATTTTACTCGCCTCCGATATCCACGGCTCGGCGCACTGGTGCAATAAACTTTTGGAAGCGTTCGAACGCGAGGGCGCAAAACGGCTCGTGTTACTCGGCGACCTGCTTTATCACGGTCCGCGCAACGATTTCCCCGACGGCTACGCACCGAAAGAGGTATTCGCTTCCCTCAACGCTATTAAGGATAAAATTACGGCAATACGCGGAAACTGCGACAGCGAGGTTGACCAAATGGTGCTTGAATTTCCCTGCCTTGCCGATTACGCGTTGATAGACGACGGGGGCAGAACGCTGTTTTTGACGCACGGACATTTATATAATAAGGAAACGCAACCCTTATTGAAATCGGGCGATATCCTGTTCAACGGGCATTTCCACACGCCGCAGCTTGAACGCTTGGCAAACGGAAGCGTTTACGCCAACTGCGGTTCGGTTTCACTCCCTAAGGACGGCACGCCCCATTCGTATATAATTTACGAAAACGGCACGCTTACCTTAAAAGACCTTGAAACGGGCGAAAGCTTTAAAAGCTATATTTTATAAGGAGATATCACTATGAAAAAAGCCTTAGTCGTTATTGATATGCAAAAGGATTTTGTAACGGGCTCGCTCGCCAACGCGGCGGCGCAGGCGATCGTAATGCCGATCGTGAAAAGAATAGACGGATTCCGCGGCGCGGTATTCGCTACCCGCGATACGCACGGGAAAGATTACCTTTCCTCGCCCGAGGGCAAACGCCTGCCCATCACGCACTGTATCAAGGATACGAACGGTTGGCAAATCGTGCCCGAAATCGCGCACGCGTTACAGTTTAAAAACGCAACGATTTACGATAAACCCACCTTCGGTACGCTTTCTTGGGACTTTTTAAAGGATTTTACGGAAGTAGAGCTCGTCGGTACTTGCACGGACATTTGCGTCGTGAGTAACGCGCTCATTATCAAGGCTCTGTTCCCTGCTATACAAGTGCGGGTAAACGCGCCCCTTTGCGCGGGTACGAGCCCCGAAAATCACGAGGCGGCGCTGAAAGTAATGAAGTCCTGTCAAATAGATATCGTCAAATAAAAGTTTTGAAAAAATATGTCGTTTTTTCGATTGAAACACTTGACAGTCATCAAAAAAAGTGCTATCATAGAGAAAATTTCAAAGCAAACCGATGAATAAGAGTAGTACCTTTCGAAGCGGACGGCACAGAGAGTTGCGGGCGGTGCAATCGCAATACGGACGGCGTTGGGGAATGGACTTATGAGGGCGAACGAACGCGCGGAAGCTTTCGCGTCAGTAGCAATCGACGGGGGGTGCGCCCGTAAAAGAGCACAGCGCATGATTGTGCGTGATAAGCGGACTTAACAAAGTCAATTTGGGTGGCACCGCGGTAGAAAGAACTATCGTCCCGAAGAACAGTCGAATACTGTTCTTCGGGCTTTTAATTAAAAACCTTTGGAGGTAGGATTATGCAAAAAGAAATCCCCTATAAAATTTATTTGAGCGAAAACGAACTGCCCAAGCAGTGGATGAACCTGCGGGCGTTTATGAAAAATAAACCCGCTCCCTTGCTCGACCCTACGACGAGAAAACCGATTACCTTAGAGGCGCTTTCGCAGGTCTTTTGCGAGGAACTCGCAAAGCAGGAGCTGGACGATAGCACGCCCTATATCGACATTCCCACGGAAGTGCGCGATTTCTATAAAATGTACCGTCCCGCACCCCTTATCAGAGCGTATTGTTTAGAGAAAAAGCTGGGCACGCCCGCGCATATTTATTATAAATTCGAAGGCAACAACACTTCGGGTTCGCATAAATTGAACTCCGCAATCGCGCAAGCGTATTACGCCAAGGAACAAGGCTTAAAGGGAGTTACGACGGAAACGGGCGCAGGTCAATGGGGTACCGCGCTTTCGATGGCTTGCTCGTATTTCGGCTTGGATTGTAAGGTGTTTATGGTAAAATGCTCGTACGAGCAAAAACCGTTTAGAAGAGAGGTTATGCGCACCTACGGCGCGAACGTTACCCCTTCCCCCTCGACAACCACCAAGGTCGGGCGTAAGATTTTAGAGGAATTCCCCGGAACGAACGGCTCGCTCGGCTGCGCTATCTCCGAAGCGGTAGAGGCGGCGACGGAAAGAGAGGGCTACCGCTACGTTTTGGGCAGCGTACTCAATCAAGTACTGTTGCATCAATCGGTCATCGGCTTGGAAACGAAAACCGCTCTCGATAAATACGGTGTAAAAGCGGATATCGTTATCGGCTGTGCAGGCGGCGGAAGCAACCTCGGCGGTTTAATCGCTCCGTTTATGGCGGAAAAATTACAGGGCAAAGCTGATTATCGGTTTATTGCGGTTGAACCCGCGTCCTGCCCCACGCTCACGCGCGGTAAATACGTCTACGATTTCTGCGATACGGGCAAGGTTTGCCCCCTTTCGAAAATGTATACGCTCGGCTCGGGCTTTATCCCCTCTGCCAGCCACGCAGGCGGACTCAGATACCACGGTATGACCTCTACCCTTTCCGAGCTGTACGACAAAGGACTTATGGAAGCGCGCTCGGTAGAGCAGACGAAAGTATTTGAAGCGGCGGAATATTTCGCGCGTATCGAGGGTATTTTACCCGCTCCCGAATCCAGCCACGCTATCCGCGTTGCGATGGACGAAGCGATAAAATGCAAGGAAACGGGCGAGAAAAAGACGATTGTGTTCGGCTTAACGGGCACGGGTTATTTCGATATGATGAGCTACGAAAAGTTCCACGACGGAAAAATGAGCGATTATATCCCCACCGAAGCCGAGCTGGAAAAAGCGTTCGCAGGGCTTCCCAAGGTAGAATAACAAACGAAAAGCAAAAAAACACTTGCGGGTAAGCGCAAGTGTTTTTTTGCGTTCAACACGTACCTGCCCGCCTCGTATGCGGGAAAACGCATATATTCTCCCCTACCGACCGCCGTTTTTTTGGCGGTCGGTTTTTGTCGAACGGACAGGATTTATCCAGTTTTTTGCCGTATGGGGATAGCGATATATGCGGGTAACCCCATACGGGGAAATACGCGCTTTTTCGACCGTCGAATTTCGTCGTATGCCCAAACGGGCATATTTTAAGCGTCAAAACGATTGCCTTTCGCCGTCGTTTTTGTTATAATGAATATACTATCATTTAAGGAGTGAAAATTATGAAAACGATAAAGGTAGAAAAATTAACGAAAGAAGCATATGCGCCGTACGGCGAATTTTATCAAATGGACGCGCCCGACGGGCACGCGCTTTGCGGGGCAATTCACCGTTTCTATCCCGACCGTGTAACGGCGTACCAAGGCGCACAGGTAGGCTTTTCCGCAATCACGGTCAAGAAACCCGAAAAAATGTTGATTTCGCAAATCGAATACCACACGACGACTTCGGAACTGATTATGCCGTTGAACGACGATATGATTTTACACGTAGCGCAGCCCTCGGCAGGCGCGCCCATCACCGACCAAACCAAGGCGTTTTTAGTACCCAAGCACACACTGATTAAAATGAACGCGTGCGTATGGCATTTAGCACCCTTGCCCGCAAGCGCTAACGAGCTTTCCGCGCTCATCATTTTACCCGAATGTACTTATATGAACGACTGCAAGGTAGTCGATTTAAAAGCGGACGAGCAATTCGTTATCGAAAAATAAGTTAAAAGCACACAACAGTATTTCCGCGTCAGCTTCGCGTTGACAACAAAAAAACGTTGCAAGTCTTTATTTGTAAGACTTGCAACGTTTTTATTAAAATTAAATTACCGTTTTATTATCGCTTTTAATGTGTTTTACGTCCTCGAAAACAAAATCTTTTCTTTTATCCTCGCGATAGGTTTCCACCGTTACATTATCCAATGTTAAACCGTTTATATGTCTAAAATATATTCCCTTTGCAGGCAAAATCCGTCCGTATACGTATACCTCGGGATAGTCCTGCGCTTCTTCGGGCACTTCTTTTTTATATTCCTTTACCCCACCGTCTAATTTTAAATGCACGTTCCGCAAAACGATATTTTCAAGCGGACTTTCTTTTAACCCGCAAATATTGCTCGTCATTTGCCAATCGCTTTCCGCCGTATTGTTTTCGTCCGTATCGTCAAAGCTTTCCGCTATCCCAAATACCCAAGGCTTTTGGTAAAAATCATTTGCTTTATAAGCAAAATAATTCCATGCTATTACCTCGTACGGCTCGTATGGACCTTCCGCCGTAATATCTTCCAGCAAAACATTCTTGATTTTTCCAATTTCCCGTCCCTCAGGTCCGCGCATTCTCCGCCCTATATGTATAAAGAGCGGAGCATTCACGTTTCTCATCATTACATTTTTGATCCTAACTCCGTCAATAACGGCGCCGTCGCCTGCAAAGTCTTTTGCGTTGAGTTCCAAAGCATACCAACCGTCGCTAAGCGCTACGATATATGCATTGTAATACAGCACACCGTTAGAATCAATTACCGCCGTAACGTTATCACCCGATTTGGTAATAGTCAACGTACCTGTGATATTCGCCCAATCGTTCGCCAAAATTGCAAAGCTAAACGAACCGTCTTCTACAATCTTAAATTCAAGGTGCAACGCCTTACCGTTCAATTCCGTCATCGGGATTGCAGCATCGCCAAGATAATACTCGCCCCCGCCGATTTTTTCGCCGTCGTCATACGTTTCAAAAACGGGGTTAAACAATGCCGTATAAACCGTATCGCTGCTGATTGCGCCGACTTCAGGAGTCCAACCCGCAAACGTGTAGCGTTCTCTCGTAAGTTCTGCGCCCTTATACGTAGGCACCGAGCCAAACATTAATGTTTCTTCTTACAATACGGTGCCGTCCCAATTCTTAAACGTTACCGTATGTTCACTGTTTGCTTCTACAATGAAAGCGCCTTGACCGGGAGCAAGCGTCAACGTATAACCGCTTGTTCCAATCGTCACCGTTTCCATTTCACCGTTTTTATAAATAGCATATTTCGCGCCGTCAAGCTTACCCTTTAACGTCAGCGTAAGCGTCTTATTATCCTTCACCGCCGAATAGTTCACCGCGACGAACGCTTCTTTGCCGTCTGCGTCTTCCATAAAGCTGACAATATGGTTGCTACCCGAACCGTTGATGGACGAGAAAGAATCCGTACTGCTTGCCGAAAGCAAATATTTCGAAAATACACTTTCGTCTTTTACTTTTTTATATGCTTGATATTGCGCGTCTTTGCCAATCCCTAAGAACCCTTCCGAAGGGTTACTCATAACGACACCCTTCCAAGTATAGTTCTTATACAAAGAACCGAAAGTCGACAATTCGTTGTTGACGCTTTGGATAGAGTCGTACACGTCCGTCGTCGTTCCGTCTTTATTTAACGGTGCATCTACGACAATGTCAAGAGGGTGATATGCCCACCAAGAAAGGGAATCCGCGCCAAACGCAAGCGCCGTGTACATCTGCAATCTCATTTGTTCTTCCGTAGGAGCAGTGTCGTAATCTGCACGGTTTCCATCCGTCGGAGTGTCGTCCCAACCGCACCCTTGTAATGCTACGTGCATATGCGTGCTATATTCCATAGCATAGGCTTTCAGCACCGCCATATCATATAAGAAAGTATCTCTCAACGTTCCGTCCCTCTTAATGGGATAGGTATCCACCGAAAGGAATTTCTCATAATTCGTATCATCGAATTTGGAAAGGACGATATCGCAATACGCCTGTATGTATTCGGTATAGCTTCCATAATAACCGTTCGCACCCAAATACGGGCAATAGGAAGGATTGAGGTTGATCATAAAAGGCTCGATGCCTTCCACGTCTGCATATACCTCTTTATACCATTCCGCATATTCTGCAACGGTATTCAAATCCGTTTCGCTGGGCAAAGGTTCGTCCCACATATTGAAGCCTGCAAAGCCTTCATGGTTAGAAAAATCGGGCAAATAATCCAATGCATAATTTTCATTGTCAGTCCAATTCGGTAAGCAAACGATTGATTTGATTCCGTTGCGGTAGAACATATCAATGACCCAACGGGTTATTTGGACGTTCTCTTCACTCTCTAATACAATATTATACGCTCCCGCAAGAATAACCGTCGTAAAGCCTGCATCTTTCATCGTTTTTGCAATCGCGTCGTTCGTTGCATTGTTATAGTTATTCGAACTATCTAATTGAGGATGAAACCAAGCCACGCGATCAAAAACGATTGCGTCTTCTAATATATAATAGAAATTAAATACGTTATCCTTATTTGCGTAAACCTTACTATTAATTGTTGAAGCGGAAGAAATCTTAAATCCGCTGATTTCCTTTGCGGTAAGATTAATTTTGGAGTTTAACGCAGCCGTCACCGTTTCCGATTCCATCGTACTTTTTCCGTTGACTGTCGTAATATAATTTACCGTATACGTTCTGTTGTACGTTTTTCCTAAACTCTGTACATAAGCATCGTATGCAGCAATATATTTTGTCTGGACGGCCGATGCATGGTTGTTTTCGTCAATGGCTCTTTGCGCAACGTAATAAATCGAGCGCGCATTGTTTTCCATTTCGTTTGCGTAATATTGCGCCAAAATGTACTCGTCATTTACTTTTACGTAGCCCACTCCCACAAATTCTCTAGTCAAATTCTCCGTGCGAATATCTGTGATGGCTGCGCGAATTTCATATCTGCCGTCGTTGTCCACGTCCGAGGGAATCAAATTATCAATATTCAACATCAATTTTTTACCTTCAGGTACGTTTTCAAGCTCACCCGACGCATATTTCGCATTCGCACCGAAAAGATTTTCCGCCGTCAATTCGTAGCCCGACGTAATATAATCGCGCGGTACAATAACCATACCGTACGTGGCATTCTGCGACGTAAGACTGTTATAAGTCTCTTCAGAAAATTCTGTGCTAAAACGCAAGCCGTTCACGTTATCATTCGCGACACGTACAGCCGCGCCTGCTTCCATTACAAAATCTTCCACCACGACATCAACCGCATCGGAATTTTGCTCCGCCTTCGCTTCTACGGACGTATTATTCCATACCATAATTCCACCAATAGATGCCAGCGCGCAAAAAGCGGCCATTAGGGTCCCCACAAAAGCTTTTTTAAGTAACTTCTTCATGTTCCACCTCCTTAGTTTCTAAAAGTAAGATTCGGATCTTCATAGCCATCATGGAATGGATCTCCACTCGCCGACGTCCTAACGATTTCTTGTTCTAAAACAAAAAACGTCAATTCAAGTTCTTCATATTGTTTTTTCATAAGAATTTCTCCTTAATTATTAATCGTTTTTTACACTCATTGCTCTTGGATCCAGCTGACATTTATTACGTATTATCTTGTCTTTTAAGCAAAAAAATTGTTTTTCCTCACAATTTTGCCTTCTACTAACAATATTATTATACCATCGCAACGCCTTTTCTTCAATATTCTTCCGTTAAAAATAAATTTCCTTTTGTTGCAAAATTATTTTCCTATGAAACGCTCTACCCCACCCAAAACCCCGACAACAATTCAGATTATCCCCTCTTTTTCAAGCTCTTTTTCCCCAAACAAAGCTCTAATAGAAACCAAACAATTGCTTACGGTGTTTTAAATTCGTCACAAAATCTAAAAACGTTCCTGCCATATCACTATCCGCTATTTTTTTTACAAATCTCCGCAGGTATCCCCCCTGCTATATACTATCTTTTTGCCAGTCTTTACTATGTACTTTATCAAATATTTTATCTTTCCGCCACGCTTTAAAAGTATAGAGTTCAGTTCCTGAAAATCTGACATCCCAAAGTTCTCGTCAAAAAAAAGCATTCCCGTAATTGGTATATCTCTTCCGTCTTTTCAAGCTATATTCATTCCTTTCAATTTAAAAAAATGCGTCGGGCTTATAAAAGATTATAAAGACGAATTTAGAAACCTGTTCAAAGACGAATGGGTGTTGAAGCACACAGGCGAATACAGAGTTTTATGAACGGGAGTCATCAATAACATTCTTGCTATCGATTTCACGCCGTCCAGATTTGTTTCTCTTAACATCGGTCCTCCTTATTTTTGCAATAAAAAAGCGCGTAGATTTTTACTCTACACGCTCAAATTGTATATTTTGTGAGTTCAAGACTACTAAATCTGCCAAACATCTATTTTACATCTACAAATTTGTCGCCTACATTCACGCACTTTGAGTAAAGGCAAGGCTTGAAGCTAAAGCTATTTACCCCCTGCATAGCAGGTGGGTTTTGACAAATGCGCGCTCTCTCTCGCATTTGTTTCTGTATACATAGAAAAAAGCCTTGAAAATCAAGGCTTTTTCGAGGAAATATCTTTTTTATTTCCTCATTATGGCTGCCCCTGTCAGGCTCGAACTGACGACACACGGATTAACAGGCTTGTACCGCCTATTTTTAAAAACGCTAAACACCTTTATTTTAAAGGGATTCAGCGTTTGTGAATTTCTTGCGCCCAAATCACGCCCAAATTTTCTCGAAATATTTTTAGTCAAAAAAATGTAAGGATTAACAGCCAGTTTCCTTAAATTTTTTAAATCGCTACAAGGCTTTAATTTTAAGGCTTGTAGCGATTATATTAAAATTAAGTTACCATTTAGTTACCACTTTTTAGACTCTATATGACTACCCTTCCGTAAAAATCATTTCGACATTTCTTTAATGAGGCTTTTCCCCTCGGCTATGACAAATTCCGCCGTACCAGCCTTGAACGTAGACGTTCTTGCCTCGTAACCGCCCTCATCATAAGAGTCCTGCATCGGAAAACACCCCTCTTTTCCATTCGTGTTACACATAGGCAAAATTAAATCAAATCCTTCCGTGTTTTTTAATTCCCTGCCAACCTCTGTAAACGGCTCGCCCGGAACGCCAAGAAACATAACGGGACCAATACGCATACCGCTTAACAACATTTCATACGTTTCAGGTTCATTTTCCAAACGCACCATACGAGCCGCTTCCGCTACTATCGTCGTAAGCATCATACCCTCGTAAGGAAGCTCGTTGGCTCTGCCTGCAATATATAAATCATTGATACGACGCGCCTCAATAAGCTGTTCCTTGGTCGCTTTGTTTGTAGGGACTTCTATTCTCTTAATTTTCGTTTCTATTTTATCTATCTCTAAATATTGTACTTTATCATACGCCTGCAATACACCGCCTAAAATAACTCTCGCAATATAATTTGCGTGCTTATATTCCAACTTGCAGGACAGTAAATCTTATCCTCGTCTACGCTGTGCATACATACAGAAATTAATATAAAATTCTCGTATGTATACGTATCAAGCGGAATAAGCACCACTGAAAGCATTTCTACTCCGTAAAGCCCATCTGCCCTAACCACGCATTTCCTATAATTTTCGGAAGGAAAATTTTCGTCTGCATTCAAAATTTCGTCTCCGCGCCCCATTTCACTTAAGATTTTTCAAAATCTTGGGCGATATATCCCCTTTTAACATTACCGCCCTTTTTTTCTTCATATTTATCTATTTTTTCTCCGTTACTGTCCGTAAAGACAAACTCCGCGCAACTCTTTTTAAGCGTAATCCCCACGCCCACGAGATAATCTTTTTTAGTTGCCGAACCGATAACAACGGGATAATTATGCGGCAACGTATCACTATCTTTCTCGCCGCAATATACGCCGTGATAATGTAAATGCCCACTCAATACAAAATGTATCCCTATTCGTTCGAGTTCTTTGTTCCATTCGGTATACAGTTCACGTTCAATATCAAACTCGTCGCCCTTATTTCTCGTCGTTTTCACGGGACAAATATGCGTTATAGCCACCAACCAAGCAGTATCGTCTACGCTTTTCAAACCACGCAGGAATTGCAATTGTTCTCTTCGATATGTCTCAAAATTATTCGTACCGCCGTAAACGATATGACTATCTACTTTATCCTCGCCGCAGTCTAACACAATCCCCGTCAAGTTTCCTATCGTAAAGGTGTAAAAAAACTTTTTATTCTGACACGGAAAAAATTTTTCATACCATTCCGCCAACCGTCCGCGCGTATCGTGATTACCTCGCGTAAAGACAACGGGAACACTTCCTTGAGCCATTTTACCCAAAAACGCACAAATATTGTAATAATCGTCTTCCGTTTGCATTTCCCCTATGTCCCCGTTAAACACGATTAAATCGATGCGTTTTTCAAAAGCCTTGATACAGGTTTCCGCTATATCGAAATCTCCGTGTATGTCTGCAAAATGATATATGTTCAATTCTTCACTGCAAACTACAGGGGAGAAAGAAAACTCTTGACGTTCTTCTTCCCCAAGTATGCTGTAATATTGTTTTCTGTCCACCGAACGCTTAAAACCCACCGAATATTTTTTCGCCGAATCTAACACGGATTGCGCGACTCTAATTTTTGCTATATTCTTTTCGGTGTATAATACACCCGAATTTTCTTCGTAGTATTTTACACCGCCTATTTCAAGCCAAAGCAATCCGTTATTGTTTGAAATGAGTAAAATCTCGTATTCTGAGCCTATCACAAATACCGTTGGGATACATTTTAAAAATTCCATATAAAACCTCCTTTACCCTTCCTTTAATTGAATTTTAAAATAATTTGCAACATTTGCCATAGCGGTCAATTCCGATTCATAAAGCTCTTGGGGCATACTTTTAAATACCTCAGCCGTAATTTCCAACGTAACGTCACCTTGATAACCATTCTTTTTTAATGCTTCTATGATAGGAACAAAGTCAATTTTCCCTTTATACGGCGAAAGATGAGAATCCCGTACGCAATCATTATCGTGCAAGTGTATGCATTGCAACCGTTTACCCAATGTTTCAATTAACTCAACGGAAGAAGTTCCTAAAGCTTTCATTTCTGCGTGTCCTATATCTAAACAAGCAACAAAAACGTCCTCAGGCAATAAATCCAAAGTAGACTTAAAATCATCAGGTCTTGAACACGCCACAGGTACAAATCCGCCCTTCCAATCCCAAACGTTTTCCAAAGCAATCTTTACGTTTGCCTTACGTGCAACGGTTTCCATACTTCTATAGAAAGTTGCATTCTCCATTTCCGTATACTCGGTACAAGGGTGTACTACACATATTTTAGCGCCTAAAACCCCGCTAATTTCAATGCTACGCAACACTAATTTTAACATCTCCTTGTTATAATCGGTTGCGCCTTTCGTCGCTGGTCTTAAAGGCGCATGCGTTTGATTACAATAAATTCCTAAACCGTCAATATATTCACGAAATTCTTTCGCGCGTTCCAAATAATTCTCCGCGCGAATCCACGATTCCATTTGTAGGCTTGAAAAGGTCAACGAATGGTCGTACGCTGTAAAGCCTGCCCTTTTTAACAATGCCACAACTTTCTTATCGTCTTGTAAAAATTCCAAACATCCTGAATTAATAGAAATTTCCATATATATTGCCCCTTGTTTAGTTCCTACTTCTTTTAACAGCATTGTATATATTCAAATAATCGTTGGTTAATATCGTATCTATCCCCATTTCAAAATATTTTTTCGCTTCATCGGGGTCGTCTGCGTAAAACACATTACATAAAATTCCATATTCGTGCGCCTTATCAACGCTTTCCTGATTAAAATAAGGCTTGAACAACTGGACTTTGTATGCACCCAACGCAATTGCACGATTAACGATTGACAAAGGGTCTTTATTGCCGTCCCAACCAACACAAATTTTCAAATCGGGTGCGTGCGCCGTTACTCTTTTGATAATTTCGTCGTTCGTCGTCATAAAATAAATATGCTTTTCACAATCATATTTACGTATTAGCGCCACGATTTCTTCTATCATAGGGTTATCAAAATTTGCATCCCAAATTTTAACGTGAATATTCATAATCACGCGACCTGCAAATTTTTTTAAAATTTCTTCAAACGTAGGAATTTTCAATCCCTTAAATTTTTCGCCGCTTTTTATCCCAAAATCTAATTTTAACAATTCTTCATAGGTATGTTCGTAAACATTTCCCGTTCCATTACTTACCCTATCCAAATTAGAATCGTGACAGGAAACTAAAACTCCGTCTTTCGTCGACCACAAATCAAATTCGATTTCTTCCGCGCCAAGAGCAACAGCCGCCCCAAAAGCAGGCATACTGTTTTCGGGTGCAACAGTATTAAATCCTCTATGCGCGCAAAGCCTTGGATATTTCATTACTTCATCAAACGGAACCACCGATGCACCACCGTTACGATACAACCAAGGTCTACGACCTTCTTCTATGTATTCATAGTGCGACTTCAATTTGCCTTGATGTCCTGCTGGTTTATAGTATTTTTCGTTTGGCTGAAATTCACAAACTCCAAGCCCTACTTTACTTTCCATATTCAATAATGTTTTTCCATTTGGTGCAACCACCATACTACAACCGCACAATTTAGATTCCTCGCCAAGCGACACCGAAGAACGAATCAAATACGAGTTGGTGTTATAACAAAGAAATTTGTTTATAATTGATAACGCTTCGTGCGTATCTGTACGTTGCAAAGAACAACCGATAATAATATCCACGTTTTCCCGCGCTATCCTTGCAAAATTTTCATAAAAATAAAAATCGTAACAAGTCAAAAAGGCAAACCGAATCCCTTCAAGTTCCAAAACGTAGGGTGTGGCTTGTTCATAACTATATTCTACATCTAATTCATGTCCGCCCTGCGCATCAGTTTTCACTTCGCTAGGCGCTGGATGTGTCTTGAAATATCTACCCACGATTTCGCCTTGTCTATTAATGGCGTGCGTGGTGTTACGAATCCCTTTTTCCGTTTTATACCCAGCATTAACAAACACTAACGCATTACAACGTTTTGCTGTATCGCACGCTTTTTGTATTAGGATTGCGTTATATTTTTCCACCGAATTGTAAAACCCGTCTTTTCCTTTTACGTCGGCTGGCACATCACTATATTCGGGCAACACGATTAAATCTATACTCTCATCGCAATCGTCCAGCCAACGCAATAATTCATAAAATCTATTTTCTACATCTATCTCGTTAAAAGAATAACGAGGTTGTATTACGCAAACTTTCATTTTTCCATTTCCCTTTTAACTATCTTAGAATCCTCTTAAATATTGCAAGCCACATATCAAGCATATACCGAACCCGTTTAAGTTTCCATCTCATATAAAGCAATAACAAAAAATAAAATGTTTATTGCTATAATAGACACTTCTACTATTTGTGAAAAACCACTCGCCCACAGGTAACAATATCCTGCCACTCCGAAACAATAGGATTATAATTACCCGTTCCATCCGCATTTGCGTAATTGCCGGCAAGGCGTTCTACTTGTAATTCCTCAATAGTGGAAATTTCACCCTTTACAAACAGCTTCAATCTTTTTTCAATATATCGCAAACGTTCCAATAATCCACCAAGGCGTATTTGTTGAACCTCTAACCCAAATGGTTTATTTTCACGCAACCATTGCTTTTCATAGGCCACAATAAAACTTTTTAACGCCACCCTCGTTTTTTGAACATCTCTGATACATTCATTAAGAGTGTCCATATCGCGTTGGTCATATGCTCGTTTAATTTTCTTACTTAAATCGGCTTTTGTTATTAAAACTTTTGCCAACGCGCGCATCGTTACAAACAAATACGATACAGGACTTTCTCGTCTCGCACACTTATTTAACAGGGCATAATTTCCCCGACCATAGTGTCTTGCGTCGTCGGGCACGTTATCATCTAATAATCCGTAAAATAAATCATTATAAAGCATATATTTCGCGGTATTACCATAATAGTCGTAATACTTTGGCATTTTTTTCAAATCCACGTAACGATTAACACAGTCAAGGCTCTTGAATTCGTTTAACGTATAACCAAACAATAATTTTAAGACTACATCACAGGAATCGAACGTACCTTTGTGCACGTATTCAGAATATGCACACAAGGTTGGAATAACGGAAAAGCAAGAGGATTCCGAGCCGTCGTCTCCCCATTTCGTCACCAAAATATCTTCAATTCTACACGCTTTGCAAGCATCAACAGCCGGCTTTATTTTATGCATTCCCACACCATTATCCGCCGTAAATGTTGACCAAGACAAAACGCCACCCGCAAAGCCCGTATTTTGGGAAAGACGAAGGCTATTTTTTAGAGCCTTTTTATAGATTTCCTCCTCTTCTATACTATAATTCCAGTAAATTAATTTTACGCCTTTTGGAATAGACGCAATCAAATCATCGCTTAATTGTGCACGCTCGGGCGCATATTGATTTTGATTTTCCACCCGAAAAAACATATCGTTCCAAATAGCTATTTCATATCCGTATTTTTTTGCAAGTTCTAATACTTTATGTAAGTGTTCTTTCAATATTTCATAGCGAGGCACATACCCATTTTTTTGCAAAAAATTCCCCGAACCTAACAACCAAGCCTCGTCCATACCGAGGTGTATACGACGAGAGGATAAGCAAGAATGGAGCGTTTGGAACATTTTATCTATCAAAGCATACGTTCTTTCGTCGCGCAAAAGTAAAATATCTTCCGTATCACGAATTGCCTGATATTTGTTCCATTTGAATATTCCGTCTAAATGTGCCATTGTTTGAATACAGGGGATAAGCTCTATACCGAATATATACGAAAAACGGTCTAATTCACAAAGTTCTTCTCGCGTATAACGACCACGCATATATCCGAAATATTCCTCTCCCTCTATCTCATATGTGTCTTCCGTGTACAATTCCAAATAGTTATAGCCCATTAAAGCAAGATAAACGATATAATCCTTCACAGCAGAAAGATTCAACACGGCATTTCGCGAACAGTCTAACATTACCCCAAAGTCTTTTAAGGGGCACTCTATTTCTTCAAGGTATATTTCCTCGCCAACATACCCTATTAATTTTGTAATAGCATAGAAAAAATCCGATTTTTGATGATAATAAATCGTCGCGCCCACACCGTCTTTTTTTATGACAATTTTTCTTTCCGTTATTTTTTGCGCATACAAGTACATGCCCTCGTTAGAAAACTCGATATTCAAATATTTAGCTACAATTTTTAATCCCACTATAAGCTCATCGTCAAGATTATTGATGCAAAATTTCATTTTTATCTCCTATGACAAATAGTAAATTTCTATTTTTGCCTTTTTATCTATGTTGAAACATGTTTTTTTACCCGCTGTCTCAAATATCGTTTCTTTCCCGTCGCAAAGTACTCTCGATACATTGTGGGCTAATAGCAACTCCACTCTCGCGCCATAATCAGTTTCAAACGATATTCCGTTTTTAAGTCGTCGTACGTTAGTTATTTTAACGTTCGCATCAAATATATGCGTAACGCCCTTTTCGCATATGGCAAACAATCTACATTCATGAGGACTTAACACAGTTTGACACATTCTACCACACTCAAACTGTTCCCCCGACCACACGTCGATTAAAAGTAAATCGTGCGAGTTCAGCCCTAACTTATCGGATTCAAATGCGACAGTCTTTTCATTATCATCTACGTTAAATAACGCCAAGGTTCGTTGCGGTAATAATTTTGAACTTTCACAAGAAAAATGTGCCGATTTTATATACCAGACCTCAGGAATATTTCGCCCCGATTTGCGGTAATCGTAATCTAAAAAATATACGTCTTGCCCGTTATTTGGGTTGCATACAGCTTTTTGCAATATTTTCAAGCGCCACTCGTCGGGGGAAATCTCGCTGAATCGCCCTGAAATCTCCACGCACGAACGCGTTATGAGTATATACGTAGTTAAAAATAAAAATTCCCTATCAGAAAGGGAACGGAATATCCCCACGGCGTCGCTGTTAGGAACAAACATATCTCCCGTATGCGTAGCAAAACACGAAGCTCCCCATTGCATATTTACTTTCATATTATCCCAGGCGCCCTCAGCAACATCGACACCATAGCGATAATTCGTAAAATATTCGCCCAAAAAAGGATTTGCCTGTACTATATCACAACCTGTTTGCAAATATCCGTCCTTTGGCAACCGACCACGAATTTCCTGCAACCACCACTCTCGCAATTCATAGCCCGACGCACTTTTTATGGAATACAAATCACCGCTATCCTCGAAGGCATAGCTCCAAAAATCGTGCTTTACGCCCTCAAAGCCGTAATCACTAATCAATACGTCCAAAGCTTTTTTCATATATTCTCGTACGTTTTCAACGGAAACGTCAAGTGGACTGGCACTTGATATACGCTTAGAATAATCGATAAACCACGACGGCTTTTCCCGATAAATTTTCGTATCGACAGGACAAAGCCCTCCTATCCAAACGGCAGGACGTAAACCAAGCAATTTAATTTCGTCCGTAAACGCCCGAAGTCCCTTCGGGAATTTTTCACAATCGACGCCATCCTCACCCTCATACGGTACACCAAGACCGTGCGCTTGCTTATTATAGGAAGCGTAGCCGTCATCCACCTGTAACCATTTCACCGTAGGGAAATATTTAACAATCGCCCTTGCTTCTCTCATCAAGGTTTCGTGCGATATCTTCCTAAAAAAGCCGTCGTTCCACGAACCCCAAACCAAGCAATCACGATTGATACGAGATGCACCATACGAAACGGGGATTTTTTCTCTTAATACGCTAGTATACTCTGCAAATATCCTTTCAATATTGTCGGCATTATCCGTAATACCCAAATACCACTCGTCTGTCAACACTTCGTTGGGTCGTACCTCTCTGTATTCCGTTGCCTTAAATGAGGAATATACCTCTAAAACAATCCCGTCTTCCTTATGGTACGTTAAATAATTATGATAAAAGACATTTTGCGAAAGGCTACCGTGCACTATTCCTTTTTGCGTTTGATAATTAGACAACAAAATTGCAGGAAACGGCTGATACGGGCTAGCGCCAATACGCTCTTGTACCACTCCCGGGTCCGCCCACCGATTATTTGCCGTAACGTCAAACTCGGAATTTGCCGCATCCTCGCAAGAACGCTTATAATCGATGGGGAACGTCATCGTTTCATAAATTCTCGGGTTTTCTAAATGATAAAAATAATCGTCTTTTCTTTGCTTCCCGAAATCAATCCCCGATAAACGCGCCTTTAACTCCTTCACCTTAACTGTTTTCGCTGAACAATTTTTGAATGTTCTACGCACACTAACGCCACCATTCGCAATACAAACGTAAATATCATCCTGCAACTGTTTCGTATGCGCATATATATGCGACCTCATATGAGCAACATTTGCTTTTTCCGTATACACAGGCTTAGCCTCTCCATCAACGAAAATAACGGAAAATTCTACTCCCAACCCAAACGTTTCAAAAATTTTTTTAAATATCGTACTCATCTTTCTACTCTTTATAGCAACATGGTTTCACTGTCTATCATCAATGCAAAGCATTTTCCAACCTCACAATGCACTTCTTGTCCGTTAGAAAAAGTCAATTTTTCTTTTCCAAATACATTTTTAATATGCAATTTCATTTTCTTTTGCGCTCTTACGCTAAAAGCCGTTACTATGCCACTTTTATAGCACGCGCTTATTTGAGCGCCGCCTTGCACAAGGAAATTTGAAAGGCATATCTCTTCGTTTTTCCACTCATCTGGTACACACGGAAATAAGGAAACAAAGCCTAACTGGTCTTGTATCAGCATATTTTGTATCGCATCGCAATACGCATAATTTGCCTCCAATGTAAAAGGTCTATAATGCGCCAAACAAACGCCGTAATGCTTAAAATCGCCGTTTAAATGAAAACCATTATCTCCCAAAAAGCATTTACAAAAAGTTTTTAAGGCATAATATACTCTATTTGCACTTTGTATCATCGCGCAAATTGACGCAAACCAGGGGAAAGAAAATCCCACCCAAAGTCCCGTTCCAAGCTCTTCTAATCTCTTAATATTTTCTTCTATTATTTTGATGTTTTCTTCACTATCCGCTTTTAAAGTTTGTAGAGGATAAATACACATTAAATTAGAATGGTGTCTATGCGTTTTTTCCACGCGTACGGCGTTATCCAACAATAAAACACCATTTTCGTCCATATAAAAAGAACCTAATTTTTTGAGTTTTTCTTGATACTCGCCATCATCTTTTCCTGTTATCGCACAGTAGTCTATCAAGGTTTCGTATAAATAACGCACAAACTGCAAATCGTTATTCGACCACATCAAAAACGCCTCACGCTTACAATCCCCATATTCGGGAGAAGAAGATAACGGCAAATATAATTTCCCGTCCTTTTCATACAATAAGCCTGAAATTGCCTTACCTACCCCTACAAAAAACGGCTCTGCTCTATCTAACAAAAACTGTTCGTCTTGCGTATACCGATAATAATCGTCAAAGCTTTTAGCTAACCATATCGTCATCGTAGGAGAAAGCGTATACATAGGCCACCCACCGATAGGTTTCCCATCCAAAGTAGACGTTGCCGGCGCAAGTATCCCCTCTACGCCGTAAAAGGACCTTGCAAATTGTTCGTATGCCGTTTTACTATTCCATAAATACTCTATAAAAACTTTACCTGTATCAATATGATTTGCGCGTAAATACGACATATAAGTAAATTGCGTATTCAAATCGTGGTGGTAATCCCCTTTCCAAGGAGGCAATTTACCATCGCAAGCCGTCCAAAGCCCTTGCAAAGGCATTGGATATCCACCGCTTCTACTTCCGCTCCCAAAAAAATAATACGACCGATAATACGCTTTTTCCATTTCTTTATCAGGCAGGGACACGCACGATTCCGCCCAAAAATTGCGCCACCATTTTTTGTGTTGCAAAAAAAGCGACTTGTAAGATTTGGTACATTCGTCAAAGGTGGATTTTATATCCATAAAAGCTTTTTCTTGCGTTGTTTCTTCGAATACGTAATATAAAAGCTCCTTGCCGTTTTTAGCATTACGCATTTGATAGGCTATGCCAAATACGCAGTCTTGTTTTTCGTGCATATACACCACGACGTCGTCCTTAAGAAACGTTTTCGGTGCAGCATATCCAAGCGTTTGATAATAATACTGAGGAAATTCTATCCGCAAAGAAATTTCTCCGCGTATAAGAGCAATACCGCATTTTTTGTTCGCACAAACAAAGCTACGTATTTCACGTTCATTATCACGGATACACACTTCACCCGTTTGAATATTAAGCTTAAAATCCGTACCCTCATCGATAGGCATATCAAAAATAATTTTCCCCGCGTTGATTTTGGTCGGAGTGGAAAAGTTTGCACAATCATCAAATAGGCGCAAAAACTCACACCAATCCTCCTCTTTTCCACTCTTTACGAGGTTAATCATATTCGCATACGTAAAGCCCTTTTCCTGTGTTTGCGGGGCAGGACGGGGATCCCACAAGCCTGCTCTATCCAAAGCAAAACATAATTCCTTTTCGCCGTAAACAAGCGCACCTAATAAGCCGTTTCCAAGAGGAAACCCTTCATCCCACCGTTTTATAGGGCCTTTTTTATACAAATTATACTGCCTGCCTAACATAAAGCAATGTTCTCCTTTACCATTCAGGACATTCAACAAATTCCGCCTCAGGCAACAACATTCCGTCTGATTCAAAAATTACAATTTCATTCCGACCTTTTTTAAGCGCAGATTTGGGCACGTATAAAGTTTTTTGCGGTCCAGCGGGATTATAATATCTACCGATATTAAAACCATTTACAGTGATAAATCCCTTTGTAAAACCGCTCGGTTTAATGAACGTATCCTTAGGCTCGTCAACCTCAACATATCCTTTATAAAACGTTGGAATATCCGTCGGTTCCGCCGCCCCATCATAAATCAAATCACTTAAATCGTTCATTTCAAAACTCGTATTCGTCCAATTTAACACGTTTTGTATACGGTGCAATACCACCGAGTCCATTCCTTTTCGGTCTATAAGATTCGGTCCGTAGTTAATTCTCCCCATATTTTCAACGAGAACGTCTATGCGAGAATGTGCATTTTTACCCGTACTAACGTATAACTGTTGATTTTCTCTAGAACGTTCGTACGTACCCAACTTTTTCCCGTCGACAAATATAATCGCCCTATCTGCAAGTCCTAAAATATCCAACGAAACATTCTCAATGTCATCTACAAGATAAGATGAATATAAAATATACCCGTAGTTTTGACCGACTTCTTCCATTTTTAATGGCCATTTACTGTTTATCGACTTGCCTATTTGCGCTACGTTGTCAAAAAGGTTTGCGCTTTCAGTAAATACAACTTTACCGTACGAGGCTTTCTCTGTTTCCTTTGCTGTAAGCGCAGGCACATCATACCCGTACTTAATAAACAAGTCGCGCACACCGTAATACGCCTCCGTTCTATCACCCGCCTCGGATAACAGCGCGCCGTAATCGTAACTTGTTATTGTCGGAAAATACTGACCGTTCACCCCGTTTGCCCCGTTCATAAAGCCAAAATTCGTACCGCCGTGAAACATGTACAAATTAAAACCGATGCCGTTTTTTATGTATCGTTCGGATTCTGCTATCATTTCCTGACAAGCACGACTTTGCCGTTCACCGTACCAACGATCAAACCAACCGCACCAAAATTCCGCACAAACTAGAGGTTGATTGGGGCGATAATCCTCAAGGAGTTTTATTCTTTCCTCCGCGTTAGAGCCAAAATTCAAAAAGCAAAGTCTATTCTTCAAAGTTCCAGCATTTAGAAGGAAAGCTAAAACCCCATCCGATGTAAAACATAAAGCGTTAGCCCCTAAATCCTCATACATATCCGCCAACTTTTGTAAATATTCCGTATCATTCCCGTAGCTACCATATTCGTTTTCGATTTGGAGCATAAGAATGTTACCCCCATTTTCAATCAAACGCGGTGTAATAATTTCAAAAAGTCTTGAAAAATAATTTTTGACTTTACTCAAATACAACTCGTCATCGCAGCGCAATCTTATATCTTTATATGATAGTAACCAAGCGGGAAAACCGCCAAATTCCCATTCAGCGCATATATACGGACCAGGCCGAAGAATAACATTTAAGCCTACCTCTTTCGCTAAATCAAGAAAATGTCCCACATCTAATTCACCCGAAAAATCAAATTCACCTTCATTTTTTTCGTGTAAATTCCAACACGTATACGTTTCCACGGTGTTAAATCCACATTCTCGCAATTTCAATAAACGATCCCGCCAATGAACACGCGGAATTCTAAAATAATGCATTGCTCCTGAAAACAACGGATATTTTGTACCGTCCAAATAAAAATCTTTGTCTTTAAATATAAATCTTGCCATTGCAAATTTTTCCTTTTGCCACTACTTATTCTTTTATCGAAAGCACATCTACTTCTTTCATAATCTTATAAATCTCTTTTGCCATACGGTAAAAGCCCAAATCATTTGGATGACACCCGTCCACCGTACAAAAATCCTTATCTTCTTCCCCAAATAAAACTTTACCGTCTATAAACCAAACGTTTTCATCTCCGTTTTGCTTCGCTGTTTGATAGGTATTCAAAACCGTATCACAACGTTCCTTTCCTTTTTCAAGCCTTTGAGGACTTGGCGCAGAAATAAAAATAATCGGTGTTTGCGCTTGTTCTTCTCGAAACGTCTCATATAGAGCATAATGCGTTTTTTGTAAGTGTTCTACGTCAGGCGCATTGTGGTCGTAATCGCAAACAAATAAACTACAAGGTATTGTAGACAAATATTTTATCATTGTTTTTTCCGCTCTTGCGCTTCCTGAAAAACCAAGGTTTATAAAATCAATTCCGTTCCATTTTGATATCATAGAAGGATATGATGCGTCTGCTCTACTCGCACAACCACCTTGCGTTATGGACGAGCCATAATACAAAATCGGCTTTATATCTAAATATTTTTTTCCATTTTCAAGTTGCGCCCACTCGTCTAAAACAAGCGTTAGGGAATTAACCATTCCGTATAAAGGAAAATGCAAAATATAATTATGCATTTTTCCATCTTTTGGCATTTTGCCCGCAACACCTTCAAAACCGTTGTTCTCCGTAAAGATGGGGGTGAGCATATTCACCAACTCTTCTTCGGTATCCTCGCAGAGTAAAGTAAAACCCGTCGCCGCACTAATCGGCATATGCGACATTATCGGTAAACTATCGTACGTTACCCGAATTGCAAAATACGAAGAGTTAGTAGAAAAACGCAATCTACCGCCTGAAGTAAATTTATTTAGATTACTTACCCCAGCACTTACTTGTTCTGCGATTTCAGCATCCATACGTAAAAAACGTTTTCGTCTTTCGTCGTAAAATACGCCATATAAATCCGTACACGCACACGGAATAGGATAAAAACGCTTCCCCTCACGCACAACCGTATTTTCAATTTTTAAATTTTTATCTATTGTCGCAATATCCATTTTGTTTTAATTCCTACGTTATTGCAATACTTCTATATCCGAAGAGCCATCCAACCAAGCGCGAATACACCGTTGCCACGTGCCAGCATCGCCGACTTTACATTCTTCGCCGAGTAATTCTTGGATGTCAACGAACAACGCATCTCGTTCCGCCTTGTGTTTTTCCATAATCTCTTTGTTATCAAAGCGCAAATAATTGTACTCGTCGTCCCCGACGTGCACGTCGCAATAGGTCAACAGGCGATTATATTCCACAGCCAAACGCTCCGCTTTAACGCGCTTAATAACAAGCGGATTTTTTGCCAAGTCCAACGCCTCGTCAATATATTTGAGCCACTCAAAATACTCCTGTTCGGTAAAAGCGTCGTGATTATGACATGCATAAATATAACCGTTATATTTCTTTTGATAATGCCCAGGTACGGCATATTCCTTTTTTCTTTCCTTGGAAGTTTCAAGAAAGGCGTTGAAATATTTTCTCATAGGCTCAGCCGATTCCTTGAACCAATGCGCAAAGAAATCGTTTACAAGCGTCTCGTATTCCTCCTCACACCATTTCGTTTTCCAAGACAATTTTGAGTGTAAATACATTTTTAAAGAATCAAACCGAGAGAGGATGCTTGTTCCGCCGCCTTCAACGAACATAAACGCGGCGTTATTCTCTTTTGCATATTCATATACTTTTTTCATTGACTCAAACGAATCAAACCAAGTCAAATGATGAATAAAATTCCCGCCATACGTCCACAAATACAATTTATTGCACAGTGAACCCCATTTTTTTATCATTTGCAAATAATAAGCATTAGGCTGAGTTTCCGAGCCATACGTTTCACTATCGAAATCATAAAAGAAATTAGCCGAAATCGGTGCGTACATAACCCCTACGTTATCGCGCGGACGAACGCTCTCGTCCATAGGGATCCAACCGCCCTTTCCGTCCTCTTTGACGGGAGCGTTCACGGTTGCCGTATAGGCAAAAAACACAATCGTCATAGGTCTACCCGAGTGTTCGGTTTCCATCCATTGTTTAATTCTATCTGCTACAGGATTTATGAAACGGATAATCGCCGCCGCGTCCGTTCCGTATTTTTTTCTATCTGCCTTACACACCTCACATTGACACCAACCGCCACCGTCCGTTTGCTCGAATAATAGCGTTTCAACGTATCTTCCTTCGTCAAAGCGTTTTTTGATAAGCTTTTTGGCGTGCATAAACATACGGTCTTGCATTTTCTTAAGTTCCAACGCATCTCCGTGCGCATTATAGCAAAGTTGATTTTGCGCTCGCTTTTTCATCGTTGGCATCACTATATCTATCGGTTCGTGCGCGACAGCAACGGTATTCCCGTCGGCGTCTTTCGAAGTTGTAAACCAGTTATCAGTTCCGATTTGTCGATATACCTTTTCGCCGTTTACAGACACATACCAACTTGCTCCAAACTCCGAGCTCGCGTACCATTTTTCGTGTCCGTCCAAATGCGACGTTCCGTTGCATGAACAGCCTTCAAGCTCGCACGTGTCATATTCCTTGAAATAATCTAAGGAATTATGAAACCATCCTGCAAACGTAGTTAGCTCCGTAAAGAAACGCATTCTTTGAGCCAAAAGAGATTTTTTCTTGACTATATCAACAGGCGTTTGCCCATCGAATATCATAACGGGATGATAATTTCCATAGCGATATAAAATATCAGGCTTATCGGAAAGCTCAAACGGTTTTATAGTTTTTTCGGTTACATTTTCGTCCACGTAGCACTCGTCTACCCCATAAGTTTCGTAATGGAAAACGTGGTGCAAAAACGCATATACTCCGTATAATGTCCCCCATTCGTCACCTGCAATAAAAATATTCTCCCCGTCGCAAACCACCTTATATTCCTGAGCCGAAAACGCATATTGCCCAAACACGTTCTCAAACAAATCTCCGTTACCGAGCACAATGTATTTTTCCTTTTTATTATGTAAAACGGATTTTGCGGGAATTACGTCAAGCGTAATCCCCGTTGCTTTTTTAAAAAAATGTACAAGCTCATCAGCAGCGTTTTGTAATGCCGTACTTTGCTTTGTTAAGAGCACTTTATATTCACTTTTTGAACTACTAACAATCTTTAATCCCATAATGGTACCTCTGTTAAACATTTAAGCATTTCTCGTTTATGTAACGGAAATTATAATAATACGCCGTTCTTGGATCTATATGATATAACGGAGCATTATCTTGCGTTCCACCCGTTGTCGTATCGTTGGAATCAGGTATATCTCCCGCCCCAATTTCTATAAACGTATCGCCTTGCAACTGAATATTCGTCAAAGCCTCGTCATTCATATCGATACGAACGGTATTCCATGCACCCGTCTTCAACTCGGTTGCTTTCATATCCGCATCAACGAAACTAATCCAGGTCGCGTTAAACTGTCCGCCTACCACCCATGCCGTCTTTCTACTACTGTAAGCCTTTTCATTACCAAGGCTCAACACAGGAGTAAAGCTATATTCCGTCGTCGGCACGTAAACGTCGAAGAACAAATACGCCCTTAAACTCGTCGTTAAATTCAGCGATATGCGCACACCACAATAGTACGGCGAAACAATAGTATTTCCTTCCGCAAAACGCGTAAGTCTCGTCGTAATTTCAAACACCTCTTTACCGTCAAACGTTGTAGAAATACACGTATTTTTGGCCGTACCTGAGGGCGACGCATTAATTGCCCCGGCACGATAAGCGGGCACAAGGTCAAACCAACCTCTTGATACTCTCGTCGTGAATACGTACGCCTTTTTATTCCGCGTAACAATTTTCATACTCCATTCGCCTTCGGGTAACAAGTTGGTAGGAATTGTCAACGAATGAGAAAGAAGATTATCGTTCGCATCGTAAACACCGTACATCTCAGATTGCTCGACGGGTAAATCGGCAACCCAAGCCATCGTATAGGATTGTGTAAACGGCGCCGAATCCAAATCGATATTCACCACCGTATTAACAACAATCTCTTCTAATGAAGTTTGTCTTTCGTAATAATCGTTCAGCCAAAAACGAAAATCGGTATAATACGCAGTTCTCGGTGCAATAGCATATTTCGTACCGCTTATAAGCGTATCGTTTTCCGTCGGAGTATCCGCAACACCGAACTCGAAGAACGTATCGCTTGTTAATTTTATGTTGGTAAGTGCAGGGTCGTTTAAGTCGATACACACCGTATTCCAAGCGTCCGTTTTCATATTCGTCGCCAACATCATTTCGTCAACAAACTTAATCCACGTTCTGTTATATTGCCCGTCGACAACCGTTGCGTTTGCACGGCCGCCATAATTAGACGTTTGCCCAAACGAAGCATTGGGTGTAAAGCTATATTCCGTAGCTGGAATATACAGGTCAAAAAGAATATAACCTTTTCTATCCGTTTCAAGATTCGGGGATAAACGACAACCTGAATAATACGCGCCTTGCCCCTCCGAATGGGTTACCTTAGAGGTAAGCTTTAACGTCTCTTTGCCATCGAAAGCGACTACCGTAAGCGTATTCTTATTTTCAGCGCCCTCTGACGAAGAACCGTTCAAAGTCCCCGCCGTATAGCTAGGTGAAAACGAAAAATGAACATATACAAGTAACGTGCTAAATGAATACCGCCACTTTTCCGTTTCCATAAACATTTCATTCTCACCGCGGGCAAGTTCGTTTGATTTTAAGGTTAAATTCTCCGAAAGCAATTCTCCCATTTCATCGTATAAACCCACGACGTCTGCCACATCCTCCTGATAGTCCGTCGGCGGAAGAATGGTTACGTCTGTAATTTCATCGGGGTCGATTTCCACAACTGATTGTTCTAATAAAGTTTTTACCCCTTTTTGTACTTCAACTTTTACCTCACAACTTGCCATTGTGCCGTTAGCCGTCGTGTATTTGGCGAACACCGATGTTTTACCCGCTTTCTTCGCCACAATTTCACCGCTCGAAACGGTGGCAATATTAGCATCTGCGCTTTCCCATACAACTGCATTCTCGTCCACCTCAACACCGTTATATTGTAAAGCATCCACCACTACAATCTCACTTGTCGGTAAACCCGATTCGCTACCTTCTACCACGCAAAGCGTTGTTGAGGAAACGTTCAATTCCAACGTTACGTTTTCTATTACCGATACGGGAATTTCAATGTTATCATAAAAATCAAGGTAGCCGTAATTCACAAGCACCGTGGCATCTCCCGGCGATAATGCGCTTAACTCACCATTTTCGCTAATACAAATATTTTCACTTACCGTAGAGAATTTGACGTCTCCCGCCACAACAGCTCCTTCATAGGTTAAAGTATAGAAAAAGTCATACGTATCGCCAACGGTAAAAATTTTTTTATCTCCGTTTATTGTTAATACAGGAACGGATTTTGAAATAATACTAACCGTACAGCTTGCAACTTGTTCACCCGAAGCTACCGTAATTTTAGCCTCGCCAAATGTCTTCGCCGTTACAAGACCATTTTCGCTTACGCTTGCAATATTCTCATCGGAAGAAGTCCAAATCAAATTTTCCCCTTCCGCATAAAGCTGACGGGATTCGCCCACGCTTAACACAAAATCCGTTTCATTGCATACAAGCAAGTCTCCATTCCACGTCTTTTCCTCGTTTTCACCTCTACACCCGATAAATACAAAACAAATCGAAGTTATTATAGATAAAATACATATTTTTATTAGACTTAATCTATTGTTTTTTCTCATAATATTCCTCCGTTTATTACATACCCCAAGTGGAATACAAGCGTTCTAACGTCCAAAGTGAACCCCACGCAGTAAAACCAAGCCTTGACGCGTCAGCTTTGAACGCAAGTTTCATATCCATAGCTTCCTCGCGCATATAGGTATCCGAATATAACGTAATCATTTGATAACGTATCGCCATACTTTCCGTTGTTATTCTGTCTTTTATCGCCACATAACTCGTATAGTCCTGCGTTTTCAAATATTCGATAGCCACGTACGCCTTCTCAATACAATCCATCCAATCGAGTAACACTGTTTTAGGGAATAAATTTTCTTGCGTAAGATTTGCATAAATATCCCCGCTTGCATTCTCGTACGTTTTTATATATTCAGACCAAGCTCTATACTCCTCATAATAACGCAACATTGAATCGGACGCATCCTTAAAATAATTCTTAAAAAATGCTTTCGTCAACGCCGTTACGTCTTCATCAACGTTCCAAGCAAGCTTGCAGTTAAGATAATGTTTCAATTGCCCAAATGCCGTTAGCGTTGTTCTGCTACCGCCAGCCTCGTCCATAAGCCAAATACCGTTATTTTCTTTAATTTGTCTATAAATAGCTTGCATAGAGTTGAATGAATCGTACCAGGTAAAATGATAATTGAAATTCGTACTATACGTCCAGAACATAAGATTTTTTGAGAATTTCTTCCACGCATCCAACAATTCTAAATACTTTGCGTTTTTCTCGTGGTAAAAATCGTAATTGAAATTCATTCCGATAGGCGCGTAAATAACGGCAACATTGTCTTCTAAATAGCAAGTTTCGTCCAACGCAGAATAAGCCGGAACTTGATTTGCCCCCGGCGGGTCTTGCGTTGCGCCATATGCAAATAAGGCAATGGTAAGTTTACGAGAAGGATGATTTTCTTGCATCCAAGCCTTCATTTCTCTCGCAACGGGATTGATAAAGCTGATAAGAGCTTGCGATGAAGCACCGTATTTCGCTTTTGCCGCCTCACAAGATTCACATACGCACCAACCGCCGCCGTCCGTTTGCGTAAAAGCAATTAACTCCGCATAATTACCTCGCGCATAATTAACTTCTATAACTTCTTTCATACGTTTGACAACCTGCGCTTGCATCGCCTTTAATTCTTCGGCGTTTCCGCGCGCTGTAAAGCAAAGCTGGCGTTCCGATTCTGCATACCAAACGTCCTTTTTTTCCTCAAAACAACCGTCGAAATATTCGTATAAAGAATTATGCGCAAACGTATACTTATCCGTAAGCCACGGCTCGTATGTCATCCTAAATTTATCAGCGCGATCTTCCGTACCCTTTGACATACCATAGTTTGAGTTTCTATACAATATATCGGGACTATCGCAAAAATTTTCAAATTTTCGAAGCTCTAATGTGCTTACCTTGTCTAATGAATATACGTCTGTCGAATAGTAATCGTAATTCAACATTTCATTTAAATACTCATAAACACCGTACAAACTGCCTATTGCATCTTTGGATTGAATAAATACATTCTTTCCAATGGTATTAATAACGAAGCCTTGTGCAGGAATCTCCGCTACATTTACCCCAGTTTTATCTGAAAAAGCCGTATTGCCAAGAATAAAATATTTCCCATCGTCCGAATAAGACACCTGCGCGTCCGTTTTTGTTTGCAACGATACTCCTGTCGCCTCTTTAAATAAGGTTGTCAACTCCTCGCCTGCACGTAACACCTTCGGCTCTGCATTTTCAGGCACGATAATCGTATAATCACTTTGACCGTTTTCTACAAGATAGTAACCCGTTCCTTGTTCGCCGACGTCGGAACTATCACTCCCTTCCCCTGCGTTAAATTTACAATCCGCACAACCAAACGTAAAAGTAAACGACAGCAATACGCAAATCATACTAAACAATATTTTCTTGTTCTTTTTCATATCTTGTCTCCTCATATAACAGTACATTCAAGAGTCCGAATTGTTACGTTCTTAGAACTGTCGATTACGATAAACGTTATTTTATACACACCTGTTTGCGTGGGGATAAATTTGCCGTCCTCGATAACGCCCGACGTATAATCCGGCGCAAGATACGTCGTTTTTAATATAATTTGATCCGCAGTATCAATATTATCCGAACAGGTATAATTGGGCAAAGTGATTTCCCCGTTCACTTTTCCTTCCATTTTCCAAGCGGAAAATACAATTTCAGGCGCATTCGTGTCGTACACGTTTATCTTGTACGAGAAATTCCCTTCCATTCCGTCGCCCACTTTATACGTATACATTATCGTATACGCCCCGTATTCATTTACCATAAAAGTGTAAATATTATTAGCGTCAATGTCTTTAAGCTGATTGCCGTCTTTCGACGTAACGATAAGCCCGCTCGGCGACGTTACCGTCAACTTCGTAACGGTATAAGGATTGAGTACGTCGAACGCTTGCACGGCACAAAGCTCTACTTCATCACCGAAATCAGCGCGAGTTTGTCTTTCGCCCATATACATAATTTGCGGCTTAATTCTATCGCGCTTCGCCGTCGTCATCGGCTGACCATTCAACTCTACTAATTGAATTTCTGCTTTTGCAGTACTTTCCGTGTTCGTAATAGCCTCTATATCCACACCCTCAATAACGATGTCAAGATATACAAAATCAGCAAATGTATTAAAGGGTGAACCATCCATATACGTAGGCACGTCAATTTCCGTCGTACCCAAAGCCAAATCGTCCGTTAATTTTAATACGACTTCTTTTGCGTCTCCGTTGAACAAATACTCCGTCATTGTTGAACCGCCGCCATTGATGCTTGCCGCAATCACCTCTAATTTTTTTACGCTATTGTATTTTCTTTCTAATACAATTTCCAGTGTCTTGCTCGCATCCCTATAATCGGTAACTATAAAGCGAATTTTCTCAAAATATACACTATTTTCTTCCAGCTTGAAGCTTACCGTTAATGCTCTACCGTTCAGTTTGCTAATCGGCGAAAAACGCGCGTTATCTGCCGTGGCTGTCAATAGCATATTTTCATCCGTCGCCGTAACCGTACCGTTTTCAGTCGAATAAAAATTAGCAAGCGAAAGCGTATCGGTTAAACCGATATCCAAAACGGGAACCGTGTACGTTTTTTCATTCATTCGTTGAAGCGCATCCGTAGCTTTATATGTAAAGGTAAGCGCACCATCGCCCATTACCGTGAAATAGCCGTCCTCAATCGTAGGTTGTTTTTCTCCTGCGGATGTTATAACACATTCCGTTTCGATTTCCTTTCGCGTTCCAGCGGAGAAATCCTCAGCCATCAATTTCGGAATCGAATACTTGCCACCGACCAAATAATTATTAGGTAAAAACGGGTCGTATACCATAGAAGGCTTTTGCGCATCCCCAATCTCTACATCCACCTCAATGCTCGCAGAATTATTAGCGTAATCAATAGCCGTATATACAAGCTTTGCCTTGCCTTTGTGCAAAGCGCGAACTCTATCCTCTACGACCTCGTAACGCGTTCCGTCGTCAAATACTAACGCGCTTGTAAGCGCCACTCGACCATTACCGCCGGAAAGAACTGTTGCTTTGGGTACGGAAAGATATTCTCCAAGCGTACCGACCAGCGAAGTATCGTCTACCTGTAATAAAATTGGAGTTGCCGTTTGTTCAACTTCGATTTTTACGCATCTTACCTTTTCATTACCAAATGCGTCCGTTACCCGATACTCAATCGTATGCGGGACTGCAATGGAAGGCGTAAAACACCCATCTTTTATGTTGACAACTTTTTGTACGTTTGAACCGTATGCCGTATATACGTTGGTTTCAATAATTTCAGAAGTATAAAGCTCGTCTGACGTTGCGTCGAAAATTTTATACGGATGCCCAACCGTTGCTTGGGGCAATTCGTTTTTATTATAACCTTCAAAATTAATATCAATATCCGAAGGTTCGGTAATATTCAAATAATTGCTTGATAAATCTATCCCCGCAATATGGGTAATGGTAAGCCCCGCAGTTTCTTGCTCTAAATACTTGTCCGCCCAAACGGAAAGTTTTACGATATTGCTTTCAAACCCAGACCAACCAGTAGAAAAATACGAGCTATTGAAATCAATAACGTAATTATTCTCCCCTTTCGTAGGGTTATACGAATACACCGTCATTGTTTCCTCATCATAGCGCAATTTAACTTGATAGTTCGGATCACCAAAACCGTTACCTTGAAAAGACGTACGCACGCCGTAACCGTAAATACTACCAAGTATCCACCCGTCAGGCTTTCCGTCTACCGCACCGTAGAATTGACCGTTTGCTTGTGTATCCGCTCTCGCAGCGACATATGCAACCTCAGGCGAATCGCTTGAATAAATAATTCGCGCCGTAAAATAACATTGCGGATTGTAAAAATCCTCAAACTTGACGTAGAAAATTTGACAATCCTTTACCCCGTTGACAAAGGGCGCAATATAAAACGAGATTAAATCGTCGTCTTTGGAAAATTGCGACAAATCAATCAGTTGATTACAGGTATATACACTCCCGTACGAAAGGCGCATATTTAAACCCGTTGCCGTGCCGCCGTTTAAGGTTACGCTTTCATACGCTATATGATCGTTTACACCGCTTACTGAATTTAATAAGTTATTTACTTCAAAAGAATACTCTTTTTTATAAATAACGCCGTCTACGGTCGCACGGTATACAACCCTGTATTTACCGATATCCAAAAAAGAAGCGGAATACATAATTTTCGCCGTTCCATCGGGAAAATAAACAATAGGCGTACCTTTAACCTCCCCTTTGGGCGTCTCTACCATAACCTCGGGGAGTTGTAAAAACTCCCCGACCGTATATACTTCTTCAAAAGGCGATTCATCGTTATTTTCAGCGCCTACACGAAAAACCAATGCTATGGAACTTAATATAACAAAACACAAGCCAAAAATAAACAGTAGAATACCTTTTTTTGTTCTTAACTTCATAAAATTTCTCCTATTTATCAATACTTACGCTTACCCCGCCAAGAATCTTCTTGTGGCAAAACGCAAATATAATTAGTACGGGAATTATCATAAGAACAGCCCCTGCCATTTGAATGGTAGGCCAACTTGCCCCTTGCGTTAAACTTGTTGTAAATTTATACATACCATATGCTAAACTTGGATGCGAGGGCAACCAATAAAGCATTACGTCATAGTTCTGCCAAGCGCCGATAAAACCTGTCAAGAATTGCAAGCCAATAACGGGCATAGACAACGGCAAATACAATTTTAACATAATTTGAAAATTATTTGCGCCGTCGATTTTTGCCGCCTCGCTCATTTCACGAGATATTCCTTCTAAATATGCGTGCGTCAAAATGAAGCCCGAAGGGAAGGAATAATACGCAAAAATAACGTACCACCAGTTATCGTACATACCCAACTTCTTATAGAATAAATATCCGCTTGCCATCGTACCATATGCAGGAATAAACATCATAACATATACTAACGTATGTAAAAATCTTGCAAGTTTAAACTTATTCCAAAACATAACGGAAACATAAGCTACGGGCCAATCGGCAAGTTTACCCATTAAAATGGACAAAATTGCAAACGTAAGCGTATTACCAAGCATGTCTAATACCGTTACCTTTTCCATAACGCCATTACGCAAAACGTTCATATTAAAAAGCGAAAAAGCTTTCGAATAATTACTCCAAGCCCAATCCCACGGAGCACCCTTAGGAAGCCCAACCATATCGCTCATAAATTGATACGTCGTTTTTACGGAAGTGGACAAACCCCACAGATATAAAAACATTAAAGTAAAGCAATGCACAACCAAAAAGGCAAACATTGCCCAACCGATAGGTACTACCTTGTCGCGCCCCGTTCTTTTAGATTTTTTAAGTGTCTTTACCTCATTCACATTCGTCGTTTCCATAGTTAATCCTCCGAAGGTCCAAATTTGAACACCGCTTTTCTTAAGCCAATAAGCGTAGGTGTAAGTACAATCGTCAAACAAACACCAAACGCCGCGTAATAAGGATATTGGTGCGGCGCGGCAGATTTAACACCCATAGCCGTATAATATCCAACGCCCCACAATTCGGAAGGCGCACTCTCGCCGTAGTACGGAATCAATCCGCCGTCGCCAGTCAAAATGCCAGCAACGCCCAAAATAAAGCCAAGGGAAATGAAACGATAGCTCTTAGGCAAAACGATATGCCACAGCTCACCAAAGAATCCAACACCGTCTAATTGCCCCGCCTCTAACGTGTTTAGGTCGGTTGAATTCATAACGGCAAGCTGTCCTAAAATAGAGCCGCCCAAGCTCGACCATTTGCCGTAGATAAGCAAAGCCCAAAACGCCGTATCGTTATTTTGCAACAAGCCCTGATCTAAACCGAGCATATCGGGAAGAGTAAAATTCATAAAAAATTTCGCCATCATTACCGACGCCATACCCGCTGTCATCATCGGGATATATAAAATCGTACGGAAGCCTGACGTAAACGGAAATTTACGGAACATATAATACGTAATAACGATTTCAAACAACGAAATAGGCAATGGCACTAAATAACGGATTAACCCATTTTTAAGCATCGTCTTAAAAAGCGGCTCGTTAAATACGTCCGAAAGCACTTCCTTAATGTTATATAAGCCTGCCCACGTTCTAAACCCATCGTCAATTCCACCCGTATAATGGCAAAACGCAAGTATATAGGTGTCTAAACGAATCCACAATGTTTCTAAACAATATTGAATCATTGGTAAAGCGATAATAGCAATCATAAACCAAAAATCTCTACGACGCTCAGTCGCTATTCCACTTTTTTTCTTCTTTTTATTAATCATTTGAAAATTACCTCAATACATCAGGTTTTTATATTATACGTAGGTATTCCTTGGAAATACTCCGCCGCAGTTGCTCCTTGCTCTAAGGCAAAAATTAAATTATAATACATATTATTGCCCACTCTCGAACGGTAGAGGTAAAGCGATGATTTATTATAATCGTACCATTCGGATATTTGGTCGTTCAAGGTGTCGGGGCGCGCAATCTCCGCGTCGTTTTTCATATCGTAAATCTGTTTAGCGATACCCGACAACTCTGCATATTCGTCCGAATCCAGTTCATATTGATAATCGCGGCCAATACCCGTTGACATATGGAATTCTTTAAGCTTTTCGTCCGTGGAAATAAATTTGATAAATTCTTTCGCCACTTTGATTTGCGCTTGCGACGAATACTTGTTTACGATAAGTTCCGCCGTCGAGGAAAGCAACGTCGTCTTTCCTATCTTCGTTTCGTTTACTTTAGGAAGATTCATAAAACCGAAGCGTCTTTCATTTCTTGCAGCGCCATCAAAATTTTCTGCCATTTCCGCAAACGTTGCAGATGCTTCTTCTTCCCACCAAGTACCTTCAATAAGCATTGCAATCGGCTTATCAACGATGGCGGAATCAAAACGGGAATAGAGATATTCGTACTGGGTCATCTCATGAGAATGTACGGAAGAAAGAGCGTTTTTATAATAATAATTTTTTAACATAATCTCTTCCAAGAAGCTCGCAGCGTAATAAGTACCGGCTAATTTATATATATCGTGATAATTCGCCTGTGAAATGTCTTGTTCTACTACGATCGGATCGCCCGCATTAAAGCCCGATACAATCTCTGTTTTAATAGATTCCTGAGAAAGCGAATATCTTGCTTTTGCCCTTTCTGCCCCCTCGTAATCGACCGCTAACGCTTCCAGCAATATTTGTGTATACGAATCGCGGTACATTCCCGTCCACGTTATCGGATATACGCCATCTGCCTTGATAAACGCGCAAAGCTTAAAAAACTCATCATACGTAGCAGGTAAACCGTCGTCGCTTGAATTCGGCTTACCGTCAGGTCCGTTGGAAAGCACGTGCGCATCGGTAATCTCTACTCCGATAATTTCTCCTTCCGTGTCAAAATAATAACCGCGCTCTTCAAATAAGTCAATATCATATACGATACCGCCAAAAGAATTATAATGCGGCAATGAATAATACTTTCCATCCACTTGATAATAGGACTTTTGGTCAGCCGTCAATTTATCCTCAATGGATTTCGTTTCTCCGGGCAAAATCTCTTTTACAACGTCCGTGATATCCTCAACCCAGCCCTTTTTCACGAATTTACGATGCTCTACGCTATCGCAAAAAAACAAGTTAATACCATTCGTGGTCATAGTTTCATTTTCATATAACGAGTCGCTTGTATACGCAGTTTTATCCTTGTTTACAATAATTTGCACACCCGTCTTCCCGTCCTCAAAGGACACGTTCTCGTAAGCTTTTTCAAAGGCAATTTCGTAGCTATCCAACCACTTCGACCCCATACCAGCCTCGTAGTTACCGATATAAAACTGCGTTTTCATTTCGTCAATCGCTTCTAATTCGTTGTCCCCGCAACCAACAAAGCTAAACGTGGGGGCAAGTATCGCCGCAACGCTCATTAATGCTATGAATTTCTTTATTTTCATATTTTCGTTCCTTTCAATATTTTTTGTGTAAACTTCTTTATCGGGAAGACAAAATCCTTTGCCTTATCACCCGTCTTTTAAAAATAGTTTTTATAGCCGTTCCAGCCATAATTCTTTCCGATGAAATCTTAAATTATTTTTTGTTAAGTATTCGACATTGGACAAAACCGCCGTCCAATGCCGAATCTCGTTTCAAATTTTGCTTATTTGCTTATCATATCAAGATATTCAAAGCTTATATAACGGAAATTCGCATAATAAGCAGTTCTTGTTTCCGTACTCGTAGCGTCAATATTATGGAAGCCCAACATTATCGACACGTTTTGCGTAAAGTCAACCGCAGTCAATTGACTCAAATCCACGCGTACGGTATTCCAGCCATTTTTCATTTCAGTAGCAGTCTTCAAATCTTCTCCCACGAACGTTACGTGCGCTTTTGCAAACTGATTGTTTTCAATCAACGACACATGTGCATCGCGCGAATTAAAGGCTGTATAGATACCAAATACAGGGCAGAACTTCATCGAACCGTCCTCGGCAAACAAAGAAGAGTCTATATACAAATCGAAATATAAGTACCCGTTCTTATCCAAGCTATCGTTGTAAAGCCTTATTCTTCTACCTCTACCGTACGAGCTATATCCTGTTCCCGCTTGCGTCGAACTAATGGATATAACGTTTCTTTCTTCAAACAACGCATTATCGCTAATAGTTGCGGTTGATCCCGCCGTATCGCCAGCAACAAATACCGGTAAAAGAGCTGCGTAACCGTCGTAAGTATATTTGCTTTCGCTTTCAATAATTTCAGGGCGCACGTAACGGTAATTGTCATAATACATTACTGCATACGAGCCGTCCGCCGTGAAATCGGTAAAATTGGTGAAGTTAAATAAACACGTTTCGTCATATCCTAAATCGTGCAACGCTTTCAAATTAACTACGATTGTATTCCAACCGTTAAAATCGAACGCGGTTGTGCTCCAATTCTTTTCCGTATCCACAACGCGCGCAAGATCTTCCGTATATAATGCGGCAATCTGACCATATACGCCGCCTCTATTTACAAAAGCGTCCGATTGATAGTCGTATTTAATGCCCAATCTTGCATTACCCGCCTTAATAAATTCAAATCCAAAATTGCTCTTTTTATCTGGCAAAGCATTCCCTTCGGCATCAAAATGCTCTATCTTCATATCCATTACGATATACCAATTCAAATCGGATAAGCCTGCCGAAAACTCCATTGCGCCAACTGAATTGTTATGGTAGCCATTATTATTACAGCCTAATCCATTACCCGTAACTTTTGCCGCAAAAATATTCTTGCGTTCTCCATCCTCAACAGCGAAGTTGCGGTCTTTAATAGTATGACCCACGCCTTTATGGGCATCGGATATCTCAAACAAGCTTTTCGTATTGTAGTCGTTATTCGTAAAAACATCGCATTTTATGCTATTATAATCAATGGCGTGTTGACGGATTGATGCCAAAGCCTTATCCTGGTTTTCGTTAAAAACCGTTCCGTTGTTCGCGATATCGTCTGCGATAGCCGCGTCGGACACCCATAAAATAGAGCGTTTAATATTGGAATATGCAAATACACGCTCCTCTACGGCTGCTTCCCCTTCACCTGTTGTTTCCGTATAGAAAGCAATTACCGTATAATCGTCAATATAATGATCTGCCTGCATACGATAGATAGTTGCGTGCACTTCTCCCGAATCAATTTGGTCATCGGTATAATAGCCGCCAACCTCATCAATGGATACACCGCCGTCTTCAAGCCATTCAATAATATCCATTGCGTCCGTTGCTGTAGAGGCTTGATAGCTTTCATATCCTGCTACCACCTCACAAGGTAATACCAAAGCCCCAAAGTCTTTGTCCTTTAAGCTTGCATCTACGTATATCGGGAAACGAATACCCGACGCGGAATTTTCCACGTCCGTATTTACGGTATCCAAACGAATCGACGCTCCGTCAAAAAGAATAGGCGTAGTAGCCGAAGGTTGAGGTTTAGACGGCTCAATAGTCGCCGATTCTGCGTTCACTTTCTCTACGGTTGCATTGTTAGCAATACCCAAAGATAATGCGCTTGCAAACGCTAACGATAATACTCCCATTAAAATTTGCTTCTTTTTCATTGTTCATTCCCTCCTGTAAAGAAATCGTCCCAAGACCTATCGGTAATGAGAATCCCGTTACCCGATGCCACCATAAAAACGTCTTTCTCAACAAAACGTTGTACGTTTATCTCGGGCGAAGTGTAAATACTTTTGCTTTGTTCTTTCATATTGTTATCCTCCTTGATTTTTTTACAAAGCCTCTATTTTTTATCCGAAAGCTCGCCGCCGATTTTCAAGACTTTCGCAAATAGACATAGTTTGAAATATAATCCGCTCATTTTTTTAGCGTTTATACATACATTTTAACACAAATAATTTATAGTGTAAATAGCATATTCTATCATATGGATATTGTTTTATGCTCACTTTTTAGTGGTAACTAACCTATTATAACATAGATTTCAGTTTTTCATCTTGTAATATTTAAGAACGCAATTTTTTTTCATAAATTTATCAATTTTATTGACAAACAACCGAGTTTAGATTATAATAGCGCTATGGACAAAACTTTTAATATATATTTTTCACCGAACGAAATATCCTTCACACACCAAACGTCTTCCATTGAAAACAGCGATATGTTTTTCTGGAAGTTAGAATCACATGCTATGATAGAGATTATTCTCGTCGTTTCAGGTGCATTAGAGCTTTCAATCAACGGAACGATTTATCAAGCGAACGCAGGCGACCTTGTCGTTATAAACGCACAGGATTTTCATTCCTCGCGTTCCGATTTGAAAGTACCATACGAGCGGTTTAATTTACACTTTTCGCAAAAATTTATACCCATATTAAAAGATGTAGATTTATCCTCTCCATTTTTCAACGCGCATTTATACCAGTATATATTACCAAATACACTGGTAAAAAAATCGAGACTCGTTTCTATTATTAAAAAAATAGAACAAGCTACTAAAGATACCACAAAATATCGAGATTTGAAAATCGTTTCTTTAATTCAAGATTTCATATACGAGCTTAATATCACCGTCGACACGCTTATCAATAAAGAATATCATTTAATAACAACTTCCGTTTCCTCTAACAAACTTATTCAAGCAACGATTGACTATATCAACGATAATCTTCAAAAAAATCTTTCCAGCGCAGATATCGCCCAATATTTAGGAATAAGCGAATCGCATCTTTATCGAAGTTTTAAAAAAAATTTAGGCGTCGCTCTACACGAATATATTCGCTTACAAAAAATGCAACAAGCTCTTGCCTTGCTTCGTAAGGGCCATTCTCCGCAACGCGTCAGCGAAAAATTAGGTTATGAGTATTACACGACTTTTTTTACTCAATTTATGAAAGTTTTTGGATATCCACCGAGTAATTTTACTGAAAAATAAGAAAAACTTTTTATAAGTTTATTGTTTTTCATTAAATAATATAAGAGTATTGTACGACACCTTGACTATACGAGCGCGCGCCTGCGGCGCGCGGTCAAGGTGTCGTCGCTTTTGTTTTACTCTCTTGACTGACTTAAAGTCCGAAAAAACGGCGGTTTTCGCGCTGACCCGCTTGCGAAATTCCGCCGTTTTCTTTTTTTCGGTTATCCCCTTTAAGTAATTGTCGTCATTCCTGTACCACAAAATACGCCTTGTACTCCTTTCGTACAGGCGTTTTTTCATTCAGCTTCTATTATTATAGATAATTATGTTGCATTTTTCCGTAATTTTTTATATCTCTCTCCCAATCAACCACGTCATCCCAAAGCACGTACTTCGTTACAAAATCAAAGTAGGTTCCTACTATATCATTATCACTTATCTCTTTATATATCTCGCTCGGTAATCCTCTACTGTATACCGCTTTCTCTCCCGTCTTCGTTAGATATTTCACAAGATATCTCAATGTTCCCCCTCGCTTAAATAATATCGGGTTCAACTCTTGGAAATCAGACATTCCAAAATACTCGTCAAAGAAAGTATTTCCATACCTGGTACGTCTTTCTTTGCGTTTTGTACTATATTCATTCTTCGCTACTATCTTCCCTATCATTTCGTTTTTGGGTACGTATAATAAAGCATGAAAATGTAACGTGTCATTCTCAAATCCCTCTTCAAATACTCCCATATACTTCCATCCTCTACGCGTATGTAAGTTAGATAGACATTTCCTAAGTTTCTTGTTAAAGCTCTCTGCTGTGTGCTTTTTCGGATCATACGTAAACGTTACAAAATAATTCCATCTGTTCATTTTTGCTTTCCGTTTAAACCGCTTTATCCGCTTCCACATATTTCTTTGCTTTTTATCTATCTTCTCTATTATGTATTTCCGTAAGGTGAAAGTAGCGGGATAGAGTTTTTCTAATCCTGCTTGTATATAATCCACCATTTCTTCATCTTTCAAGCCCCGACGAACCGCTTGATAATATAAACTGTCAAAGGCTATATCCATTGCCGTTTGCGCAGGTTTTTTAGGCGGTCGTTTCCCTTTACTTCGCACTACTCGCGTTGCTACATAATGACTTCCGTCGTGATATATTTTGTAATAGTGTGTTTCTGCAAACGGATTATCTCGTAAATAATCCGCTGGTATTAAATAGGGTTTCATTTTTTTACCTCCTTTGCCTCTACTAATAAGTAGAGAAATTTTTCGTGTTTTCGGGCAAGTTTTTAAATTTTTCACAAACTTTTCATTTTTTTATAAAAATTTAATATCTCTCCGATTTACCTTTTGGTTGTGGCTATTATTGCACATAGAAACCCGAAAGTAAACTACTTCGGAAAAACTTTTGACCTTCTTTCAAGGTCTTTTTTTATTTTACAAAACTTTTTCCTTGTTAGCGTTTACTTTCGGTAATTTTATTTTTAACAAACATTCGCAACCTTTCTCTGTGCCCTCTTGCCCCTGCCCAAAAGGCAAATTCAAATCGGAGGTCATAAAAATGATCAAAAAAGACTACTTCAACACTTCTCACGTTGTTATCTCCCAAGATAACGTACAACGCATTGGCGAGCTTATTACTTTACGTGCTTTGAAAATGCTCTGCCAATTCAATCAAAAAGCCTTTGTTAAATTATATAAAGGTTTAATCCAAGACGTCTATTATCCTACAACTACTTTTTCGGACGGTTACGATATTTTACAAACTGCCATCTGTTTTCTTTGCGAACATATCGGTAAACGTATGGATACTATTATTTCTACGGATAAGAACGGCAATCCTGTGGATATTAAACGAGCTTGCTTTAAAATCGTCAATCACCAAATTCATAGATATACCTATAATTTCAATAAATTTCGCAGTATGGATTTACCTACTGAAAAAGAATACGTTGCGCCTGAGCAG
>JAZNDR010000054.1:0-3341 GCA_045588185.1 Candidatus Scatosoma sp.
TTAACCTCCGAATTTTATTCCGTTAGCCTGCGCGAGATCATTCATTTCGTCCTCGGTATAAAGGAAATATTCATTTCCGCTTTGCCAATAGGACACGTAGAGGTCGCCTTCATCGATAGGGATTTCTCTCTGCTCGAAGCCTTCACCGAGACCGTCGCTATTCTGACCTGTGATGGCATCACGGAGGCGTTCGGTTTCCTCGGGAGTGAGTTCTTCCGTAAGGTAGCAATCGATTTTGCCGTAGAGCATTCCACGCCGTTCTTCGACACCCCATTCTGCGAATACGAGCTTGCCTTTGATATCTGCGTGGTCGCTGACATAGTCTGCCATATTGATTTCCGTTGCTTGCTCTCGTGCGATTGCTTCTTCTATGGCATCGGCGTTCTCGGTCAGCACGTCGTTGCTTGTTTCATAATAATCGCCGTCGTGGTCGCTGATATTGCCCGACAGCGGACAGAAGAAGGAGAGCTTCGAGCTTGCAAGGGCTTTCAGCATTTCCTTGATATCATCGTACATTTCTTCCGTGTCGCTGTACTGCTCATATACGAGGTTGGCTTCGAGGTCATCGTGGAGTTCCTCTCTCACGCCGGATACCGATTCATCCGTAACTCGCACGTCGTAGAGGCTATCGTTGTCGGGAAGAATACGCAAGAGTCCGTTTCCAACGTCGCTGTCGGCGTGAAGTTGGACGGGAGCATCTTTGGCTCTCATATCCTTAACCTTCAAAGAGAAGATCGAGTTTAAGAGACCGTATTCTGTGGCTTTGTCGTAAAACTGATTGAATTCTGTTACCACATCGTAGGTTTCGTTGGCCTGCGTGGTAGGATTTTTAATCGTTAATTTCAGCATTCTTTCTCTCCTTTTACTTTATATTGAATTGCGCCGAGTCCATATCGGCGGATTGCCATTGCGTTGCAGATGATAGCAAAATCCTTGGGATGTACAACGTCACCATCTGCAAGGTCGCTGATCGTCATGTGCTTTGAGCCGAGTGCGAGATCCTTTGCACAGCAGAAAAGGGTATATGCTGTCGGTGTACTTTTGCCGAGCCTAATGCGGAAAAAGTGTATTTCATCCTTGCCGATATGTCGCTTGGCTGCACCCCACAGGCATCCGTCTGCGGTTAAAAGGTAAAGGGCGCACATCTTGATTTTGTTGTTGGTGTTCATACCCTTGATGGCGTTCTCAAATACCGATCTGTGTTTCTCGTTTCTGAATTGCATAGGCTTTCTTTCACACTCCTTGATGTATCCGTTAATTCGGATGATAAATTCGGGGTTGGTTACCGCCGTGAAGGTTTCCATCAGCACTCTCGGCTGTGGGATTTGTCCTTCGTGGATTCGTTGCTCCACACAGGGCGTTTTTTCGCCCGACACGCGCCTTTTCTTCTTTCTGTCGGCACATTCCTTGCATCCGCACCTTTCGGCGTTATACTCGGTTTTTTCGCTCACAAAAATGCCGTGTCCTCTCGGACGGAAGTGTGGCGTTTTCTGCATCATCTTTTCGATCTCTCTATCGTGAGGGTTATCTGCAAAAATCATTTATTTTTCTCCTTGTTCCTGAAATGAAAAAAGCCGAGGATATTTCTATCACTCGGCTCGACTATGTGTTATTCGATTTTTAGTTTTTGGCATAAAAAAAGCACAGAGCTTTTCTTTCTCTGTGCTGTGTGTTTTGGGCGGTTTTCGTTCTCACGGGAGTTCAAATCTATTCAGTATCGGAAAATATCCCTTTTTCATCTACGAAATCGAACAAAAATTTTTCGCCCTAAAAAAGCGAAAAAGCCTTGAAAAATCAAGGCTTTTTGCAGCGATATCTTTTTTATCGCCCTTTTATGGCTGCCCCTGTCAGGCTTGAACTGACGACACACGGATTAACAGCCAGTTTCCTTATATTTTTAAAATCGCCACAAGGCTTTATTTATAAGGGATTCCGCAATCGATAAAACTTTCACGCTTCACCTACGCTTCACTTTTTCAAATCTTTTATTTCTAAATTTTGGTTAAGATAATTTCTAGTTGTCCTTTTAATTTGTACTTTCCAAAGTTCGCAGGAACAAAATAACTATCTCCTTGCTTTATTTCCATTCCGTTTATAAGCCCACTCCCTTTTACACAAGTAATGCATTGAAAAGAAGTTTCGTTTACGGTCAGTTCTTTCTCGCCGTTTATTTCGTGCTTTTCAACCGTAAAATATTCGCATTTACCAAGACAGTCCGTAAATATTATCGGCTCAAATTTCCGCAATGAAGTTACTTTTAACGCTTTTTCTATATGTAACTCTCTCGTCTTTCCGTCTTTGTCCTTTCTCCCATAGTCGTATACTCGATAGGTCAAATTACTGTTTTGTTGTATCTCGCATATCAAACAACCTTTTCCTATTGCGTGTATCGTTCCCGACGGAATAAAATAACAGTCCCCTGCTTTCACTTCGTAAAAGTTAAGAAGCTCGGTTAAACGGTTTTCTTGGATTGCTTTTTCATATTCTTCTTTCGTTACATTGTGGTTAAACCCGAGATATATCCCTGCGCCTTGTTCCGCTTCGACGATATACCACATTTCCGTTTTCCCGAACGAGTTTTCATTTGCTAATGCGTATTCGTCCGACGGGTGCACTTGTACGGATAAATCCTGTTTTGCGTCGATAAATTTGATGAGCACGGGAAAGAACGGAAACTTTTTACAATTCGTTCCCAAGTCCGTTTCCGTGACGGTTTCCAAAAGTGTTTTGCCATTTGAAAGACGAGTTAAACCGTCTTTATGGAAAGAGAGCTCCCAGCTTTCCGCGCAAGGGCTTTTATCCGTTTGCTTGCCGTATTTCGTTTTTAATTTTTCCCCGCCCCAAAGATAATCTTTGTATTCGGGATATAATTTTGAAATTTCCATAATATAAATACCGTTTATTTTTGATTAGGATAAACAATCAGCGTTTCCCCTTCGCAGAGAGGAAACGCTTTTTGTTTTATACGGTTTTTTCCGTATATTGTGTGAGATTATGCATTCGCAACCGCTTTACCCCAAACGGGAAGTCCATCCTCTAAATGCCAGAAACCGCTCGCTTCAAAGTCATCGTAAGTACCTTCTTCCGTAGGCATATCGTTTATTGTGTTGTAACGAACAATCCCCTCAAACTCTGTCGTAGCCGAATCATTTTCCGCATTTGCCGCGTCCCAAACGCTCGTACCGTTGTTAATGGCTAATGCATACGGAGAAACCACGTACGTATTCGTAAACGTGCCGACAAATTTACCGCTACTTACCGCAGTCGTAAAGAAGCTTGCCATAGAACCGTAATATTTAGATGTCGCTTCATCCGTCGCTTCAATATCGGGACATTCGAAA
>JAZNDR010000055.1:0-9402 GCA_045588185.1 Candidatus Scatosoma sp.
TGCTTTGGAGCTACTGGCCGGACTTGAACCGGCGACCTGCTGATTACGAATCAGCTGCTCTACCGACTGTGCCACAGTAGCATATCCTTTTTTTGCTCTCTCAACGACAGCTTATTCATTATACTCAATTAAAATAAAAAAGGCAAGCGTTTTTTCTGCCTTTTTTTAAAATTTTTTCGCTTTTTGAGAAAATTTATTTTTATAGCGAAAATTCGTCCGCTAATTCTTTATACGAAACGCAAAGTGCACAAAGTAAATACCGCAAATCTTTTGCGTATACCGTGCCTGTGCAAATCGTTTCCAGTTCCTTTCTCGCATTCTTGCAGACCTTTGAAAACGCCTCGTAATTTTCCTTATGTTCCCTTTCCATAAAAGCAAATTGTTTTTTTATTAACTCTAATATCCGTTTCGTCGATTCCTGCGTACTGCCGTTATTTAATCTTTTTATTTCGTTCGCAAGTAATTCCATACAGTTATATGCTCTTTTTAACGCACTTTCTACGACTTTCTTTTTTCTTTTTTCTTCTCGTGTTTTAAACCACAACTTTTCCGTTTTAAGCGCAAGTACGCTTACCGATTCGCCGTAGCCGCTTGTAACTCTTTTTGCCTCATTTTCGTTCAAATAGACGGATAACGCGACGAGTGCACGCCCGTCCGTTTTAAGCAAATACCCTGCTCCGCCGTCAAGCACTGCATCGTAGACACCTGCCTGTACGTGCGGGTTTTCGGAAACGAGAAAATAAAAGCTTTTTTCTACTGCCACTACCGTTGCAGACGACAGTGTTCCCGCATAAATCAGAATGGAAAATACTACGAAAAACGCCAGCGATACCGCTAACGCCTTTATTTTCTTTTTTAATAAAAATCCCGCCGACATACTCTATCGTATGCGACGGAATATTTTTTATGCAATTTATTCGAGATACAACACGCATTCGCCTTGTTTTAAGGTCTTTTGGACGTCGATTACGCGTTGGTTGGACGAACCGCGAAATTTTAAGCGAATATCTTTTAATTTCTCGATATACGCGCCGTCCACGAGCACGTCGAAAAGGGAAATAAGCTCTTGCGTATACGCCGTATTCTTTTTCTTTTCTTTCAATACGCCTTTCTTTTCGTCGAGCACAAACCCCGTATAACACCATACCGTTTTTTGCGGATAACGGCGTTTGACTTCTTTAATAAACGGCAACAACGCTTCTTGGTTTTGTGGTTCTAACGGTTCACCGCCTAATAACGAAATCCCTGCGATAAACGAGGAATCCAGTCCGTTTAATATCTTTTCCGCTACCGCCTCGGTAAACGGCTCGCCGTAGGAAAAATCCCAAGCGACTTCGTTGAAACAGTTTTTACAACGGTGGGTACAACCCGAAACAAACAGGGAGATACGTACCCCCTCCCCGTTTGCGATATCCGTCCATTTAATCGTTGCGTAATTCATTAAAGGTGCAACACTCTGTCTTGAATTTCTTGCGTTCTGCCTTGATTCCAGTACTGCGTACCAATGTAACCGCAGGTGCGTCTTGCAACGTTCATTTTCGCTTGATCGCGGTTATGGCAGTGCGGGCATTCCCAAATAAGCTTACCCGACTCGTCCTTTTGAATTTGGATCTCGCCGTCGTATCCGCAAATTTGGCAATAGTCGCTCTTGGTGTTCAGTTCCGCATACATAATATTCTCGTAAATAAATTGCATAACGGAAATAACCGCGGGGATATTATCCTGCATGTTGGGAACTTCGACATAACTGATTGCACCGCCGGGGGAAAGCTGTTGAAATTCGCTTTCGAAGCTCAATTTCGTAAACGCGTCGATGGGCTCGGAAACGTGTACGTGGTAACTGTTCGTGATATAGTTTTTATCCGTAACCCCGGGAATCACGCCGAAACGCTTTTGCAAGCATTTAGAGAATTTATAAGTCGTACTTTCCAACGGCGTACCGTAAAGGGAAAAGTCGATGTTTTCTTTCGCTTTCCATTCCTTACATTTATCGTTCATACGTTGCATAACGGCGAGTGCAAAAGGCTTTGCTTCCTCGTCGGTATGTGATTTGCCCGTCATATGTTTTACACATTCGTACAAGCCTGCATAGCCGAGGGAAATGGTAGAATAGCCACCGTAAAGCAGTTTGTCAATCGTTTCGCCCTTTTTCAGTCTTGCAAGCGCGCCGTATTGCCATAAGATAGGCGCGGCGTCGGAGAGGGTGCCTTTCAAACGGTTATGACGGTGCATAAGCGCACGATAGCAAAGCTCTAATCTCTCGTCGAAAATCTCCCAGAATTTCGCAAGGTCTTTACCCGAGGAAAGCGCGACGTCAACGAGGTTGATCGTAACTACGCCTTGGTTAAATCTACCGTAGTATTTAGGCTTGCCGTTTTCGTCTATATAGGGCGTAAGGAAGCTTCTGCAACCCATACAGGTGTAACAATGTCCCTCGCCGTTTTTGTCAACCTTATATTCGAGCATTTTCTTTTCGGAAATATAGTCGGGAACCATACGCTTCGCCGTACATTTTGCCGCAAGCTCGGTAAGGTAGAAATACGGCTGGTCCTCGGTGATATTATCCGGTTCAAGCACATAAATAAGCTTGGGGAACGCAGGCGTAATCCAAACGCCCGATTCGTTTTTAACGCCTTGGATACGCTGTTTAAGCGTTTCTTCAATAATGAGCGCAAGGTCTGCTTTTTCCTGTTCGTCGCGCGCTTCGTTCAGATACATAAATACTGTAACAAACGGAGCTTGCCCGTTGGTGGTAAGCAAGGTAACGACTTGATATTGAATGGTTTGAATACCTCTTCTTATCTCGTCGCGCAAACGGCGTTCCGCCATTTCATTGATGTGCTTTTCGTCCGTTACGCCCATGGTTCGTAATTCTTCCGCTACTTCTTTGCGAATCTTTTTACGGCTAATATCAACGAACGGCGCAAGGTGGGTAAGGGAAATACTCTGCCCGCCGTATTGGTTGGAAGCTACCTGTGCAATGATTTGCGTGGCAATGTTACAAGCCGTTGAAAAACTATGCGGTTTTTCAATAAGCGTACCCGAAATAACCGTACCGTTTTGTAACATATCTTCCAAATTGACAAGGTCGCAATTGTGCATATGCTGTGCGAAATAGTCGGCGTCGTGGAAATGAATTAAGCCTTGATCGTGCGCAGCAACGATATCGTCAGGTAACAGAATACGGCGTGTAAGATCTTTCGACACCTCGCCTGCCATATAGTCGCGCTGCACGCTGTTTACCGTGGGGTTCTTATTGGAATTTTCCTGCTTTACCTCTTCGTTGTTGCATTCGATAAGCGTGAGGATTTGCGCGTCCGTCGTGTTGGACTTTCTGACGAGCTCTCTGGTATAACGGTAGGTAATATATTTGCGAGCAAGCGCAAAGGACATCGTCGCCATCAAGCGGTTCTCCACCATATCCTGAATTTCCTCGACGTGAGGCGACCTGCCAAGGTTGGCGCATTCTTCCGTTACGAAATCGACAATTGCGTGCAAAGCCGCTTCGGAAATACGCTGCCCCTCCCCTACTTCTTTATTCGCTTTTCTGATAGCAGAAATAATTTTTTCCTTATCAAATATTACTTCCTGACCGCTTCTTTTAATGATTTTCATTTCCTTCATTCCTCGTTCCTCCTCATTGCGTTTCCCCTTGAAACCGCATTTTATTCTTCCGTATTTTCTATATTAAGGCGCACAATATATTGTGCCCGAAACATTCCGTGCCTTAATATTATACCACATATTGTGGTAAAGTCAAGCGCGTGAACACAAAATATGGTATAGAAAAAAGTTATAGATAATTTTTTAAAAAAGAAGTTGTAAACCGCTCTTTGCCTTATATTTCAAGCAAAGATGAAAAAATAAAAAAAAAGAAGTATTTGAAAATAAAATACCACTAATTTTTTTGCGATTATTGAACAAAATCGAGCGCGTTTTGCGCCCGATTTTTTCACATATTTTAAGAATTTATTATTTTTCCGCTTTCATTATTTTTTCAAATTCCTCCAAGGAACGGGCGTTCGATAAAGTACGAATAAGCCACTCGTTACCGTACTTTTTCAACAGCTCCTCACGAAGCAAGGCGTCCGTTTCGCCATTTTGTAAGGACGCGCAGGAAGCAAGATGATTAAGCGCGGGGAATACACGCTTTGCCGCTAAACTTTCGTCCAAACGGAGTTCCCAATTGGAAATGGAAATGAGCTCGTTGCAAATCAGTTCGTCGGCGGGATCTCCCGTTGAGGAAGATACGCCCCCCACGATTGTGAGCGATCCGCCGCCCTCTATGCAACGGGCAGAACCGAGATACCGTTTAATATACCGCAAGGTGTTTCGCTCTAACCCACCTGCAAGCGTTTTCCCGCCTGCGGATTCTTCCGTTTCGTTATACGCGTGCGCGAGCTTGCTGAGAGAATCTACGACCAAAAGGACGTGTCTGCCGTATTCCACGTAGCGTTTTGCGCGTTGCAAGATAAATTCTGCCGCGAAAACGTGGCGATCCGCCTCATCCTCGTAAGTGGTATACACGAGGTCGTCCATAGGAACGGTGCGACTGAACTGCCCAATAAGCTCGGGCGATTGATCGAGGAGCAATACGAAGGTGTGCAAATCGTTATTTAAATCGCTTGCTGTGGTGGCGATTTGGTAAAGGGTGGTAGATTTCCCTGCCTTGGGTGCGGAAATTACGCAAGCCCTCTGTCCTTTGGCGATAGGCAAAAGCCAGTCGAGATATTTAAGAGTGGCAGAATCGTTTTTTCCGTCTTTGCTAAAAGAAATTTTTTCGGAAGGATAGCAGGCAAGCGCCTCGTCGAAGGGTACTCTTTCCCGTTTCTCTCCCATGCCGTTTACGGTAAGTATCTGCGCGACGACAAGGGCTTTTTCCCCTTTTCCTGCACGACAGGATACAATATCCCCTTCACGCAAATCGCGTCTTTTTACAAGCTCAGGTGGAACAATAATACGCTCAGCGGGGCGCTCGCGACTGTCGAGGGGCAAAAGATGCCCAACCTCATTGAAGATTTGGAATTGTCCGCGATAAATTCTATCGGAAAAATAGGCAATGCGAGCGGCATACTCGGGGTCTTCTAATTTCCAAACGTCAAGTCTTTTTTCGCGAAACTCTTTTAATCTCTGTTTGTAATTGTAAATGGGTTCTTCAATGAACAGCGCTTCGTCTTCTTCACTTTCTTCGTATTCTTCCTTGATTTGCGACATCTTTTCGAGGATACGCGGATCGACGGTATCATTTTTAATCGGTGCGCCGCGGTTACTTTTTAAAATCGGTGCAAGCTCACCGCATAAAATCGCGACAATCTCTTCAATTTGAACCTCTTTTGTCTTTTTCGTAGGTACGGCAACCCCGATTTCTCGGCTGTAATTACGCAAATCGTTTATACCCAAAGTACGCAGATATCTTTTACAGTCTTCTTTGTATTGTTGTAATTTTTCCGCGTTCATTTTACTCCCTCTCCATAAATACGATTTTTGTTTCCGATCCGAAATCCGTCGGCACATATACGCCTTTTTCTTTTATTATAATATACTTTTGGCAAAGCTTTAAAAATTCTTCCGCTTCCGCTATATCTATCGTGCCGTCTTGCGGTCTATAATGCATCGGTATTGCAATAGCGGGGTTTATCGCGTGAATATACGCAAGCGCTTGCTTGGCGTCTATCGTATAATTACCCCCAACGGGTATCAATAAAATATCTATTTTACCAATTTTTTCTATCAATTTAGGGGAATACGGCTCGCCGAGGTCGCCTAAATGACAAACCGTGAGCCCGTCTGTCGTAATTTTAAAGACAGTATTTTTTCCGCGAAGCGTCCCGTTTTTGGGGTCGTGGTCGCTCAATATCCCCTCGAAAAGAATTTCCTTTTCTTCCCGCACCCCTATTTCGGTTATAATTTTTTCTACTCCCTGCACTCCGTCAAGATAATTGTGGTCAAAATGCGCGTGGCTGACAGTAACAATATTCGCTTGTAAATCAGGCGGTAATTCGTAACCCACGCCGGTGTACGGGTCGGTGACGATTTTCGTTCCGTTTTTAGCGGTTATCCGAAAACAAGAATGCCCCAAATATTCTATTTTCATTCCGTTTCCCCTTTTAATATTTTTTTGCAAACACACGAATACGCATATCCTGCGCTTCCACGCCGACGAGTAACGAATAATGCAAGGACAGCATAAACGAAGTATCCGTGAGAGAATAGGCAATTCGAGTGGTATGCGTTTCCACTTCGCCAACTGCCCCGTTTATGCCAAGCTCGCCCTGTGTTCGTTCGTTTTTTCGTAATTTTAAGGATAACGTATAATCGCCTCGACGGTCGATGAAAACGGTGCCGTTTTCCAATCGTACACTGACCTTGGCGTTCTCCTCACAATAATTGATTTGCACCAAACCGTGCGAAAGTATACCCTCCGCCTCGCGTGAAATTTCGCTTGTTTTGCCGTCTGCAACGGTGGTAATTGTGAGAAATAATTTATCCATTTTCACTCTTTTTCTTCATTATTCGACTTTTTTCGACATTATTATAACAAATATTAAGGGAAAAGTAAAGATTATTTTACATTTATTTTTTTATTTTTTTAAAATATTGAAAAACGGAAAGAGGGTTTCTCTTTCCGTTTTATTGCATTTTAATCGTTTCCGCGTTTGATCGTTTCACGAATCAATCTGCCCTCTTTCAGTGTTTCGGACAGCTTCGCATCGTCGTTTGCTTTTAATGCGTCGCGGTATTCCGTTAAGTGTTCTATCAAGCCGTCTAACTCCCGAACGATATTTTCACGGTTACAAGCGTAGAGTGGTGTCCATACTTGTTCGTCAACGCCCGCAATACGGGTCATATCTTGAAAACTACCGCCCGTAAAGCCGTCGCAACGCTTGACCTGCGGGCTTTTTACGTAGGCGTTCGATACGATATGCGCAAGCTGTGAGGTGAGCGCGATTTTTTTATCGTGTTCAATCGCGGTACACTCAACGATTTTCCCAAAACCCATCGCCGCGGCGTATTCTTTAACTTCCGCTATATCCTCTTCTTTTGTTTGCGGAGCGTGTGTAATAATGAGATTCGCGCCACGGAAGAGCTCGGGAGTTGCGGAAGCGATCCCCGAAGTTTCTTTACCCGCCATAGGGTGAATCCCCACATAGCGGTAATTTCTCGGCTGTTCGTATACCGCTTTTTCGGGTGCTTCCTTAACACCGCATATATCGGTAACCAATGCGCCGTCCTTAAATTTCCCGTTTTTCAGATAATCGAGGGTTGCATACGGCGGAACGGCGATAAACACAACGTCGTAATCCGCAATATTCTTGCCGCGTGCGCGGATATACCCTGCTTGTAAAGCGTACTGGACGGAAGCTTCGCTTCTGCCAAAACCGTCCACTTCATAACCTGCTTTCGTCAGCGCACCGCAAATAGACCCGCCGATAATCCCTAAACCGATGACCGCTATCTTTTTCATAAAACGCTCCGTTTTTATAGCTTTTACTTATCTTAACACATTTTATAAAAAAATTCAAGCAAACGCGGGCAATTGATAAAAAAGAATGAACGAATTTTCGTCCATTCCTTTATTTTACGGTTTTCTGCTGTATTTTTTTCGCGTGGCGATACCCCCGCGAATGTGCCGTTCGTTTAAATTCTGTTCGAGCACCAAGCGCGTACGCTCGTATAACTCCTCGTCTATGTATTTCAAACGTTCGGAAACGTCTTTATGTACGGTAGATTTGCTGACGTTAAAATGTGCGGAACACGCCCGTACGGTACAACCCGTCGCTATGATGTATTCCGCGCACTTTTTCGCCCGTTCCTCAATATAATCCCACAAGTTTCCCGACCTCCGTATTTGGTTACGAAATATATTATGTCGGTTTTTTGCGGATTATAACCTATTTTATCCGTTTAGTCGTCTAATTTATACGGCATCGGGAATACCTGTTTCACGCTGCCCTCTTTATACCCTGCCACTTTCTGCGCACGGCTGCTTTGTACGGATATCGCCGTTCTTTCCGTCGATAATTCGCTGACGGCGTTCGTATCGTCCACGATTGCCAAAAGGTACGGTTCGGTAACGAAACAAGCGGAAAGCACGCTTGCGCCGTCTTTTAATCCGACGATGATAGAACCTTTGCGGTAACGCTTGGACGGTTCGATTTGCGCGGCAATCACCCGTTTAAATCTACCCTCGGTGGTGGCGATAACGACTTCGCCCTCTTCCTTTATTTGTTGCATAAGCACCACTTTATCGCCGTCGCGGAGCATAATACCGCGAACGCCCGCGGAAATTCTGCCCTGCGTGGGGATATCGTCTTTCAGGGCGTTCAGGCAAATGCCCTCTTTCGTGACGATAATAATCGTCGTATCCTCGTCGCCCGTATCCTCTTCAACGGCTAACAGCTCGTCTTCTTCGTTGAGCTTAACCGCTTGGAAGCTGTCTTTGCGCTGTTCGTATTCTGCCCAATCGGACTTTTTAATCATACCTTTGGCGGTGAAGAACAGCAGACTGCCATACGGCAATTTTTCGTCCACGGCGAACAGCGAAACGACCTTTTCGCCCGTTTCCGCGTCCTTGGACAAATCTTTGAGCGTTACACCGCCATCCGAAAGTTTGCAATCGAGCTTGGGATCGGATATATCAAGCTTATGGCAATTACCGTAATTCGTAAATGCGAAAATGCGTTTATCCGTTTTGGTTTCCAGCGTTTTGACCGCAATCAGCGACGGTTTGAATTTACCGTCGAGAGGCTTTGTCAAAGCGTCGGCTTGCTTGCCCGTCAATACCTTGAATTTATCGTCCGCCGTATAAACGAGCGTACAGCGCATTCCCTCTTTTTTGACGGGAGCGGTAGAAACGAGTCCGTCCGCTTCCTCTCTTGTAAATACAAGCTTGGATTTCCTCGGCGTGGGATACGCTTTTTGGATTTCGAGGATTTCTTCCTTAACGACCTGCAACTGTAAATCTCCGCTCTTGGAAATCGCGGTGAGCTTTTTAATAAGCTGTTTAAGCTCTTTCAGTTCTTGTTCGAGTTTATAAATTTCCAGTTTTGTCAAGCGCGCCAAGCGCAAGTCAAGGATTGCCTGCGCCTGTGTTTCGGAAATTTCAAAGCGTGCCATGAGCTTGCTTCTTGCGTCCGAGGTGCTTTCCGATTTTTTGATAATCGCGATTACTTCGTCGATATTTTGGACGGCGATTATCAAACCTTCCAAGATATGGCAACGCTGTTGCGCTTGCTTTAAATCGAACAGCGTTCTGCGCTTGATTACCTGCTGTTGGTATTTCACGTAATGGCGGATAATCTCCATTAACCCAAGCTGTTGGGGCTTACCGTCGGCAATCACGACCATATTGATACCGAAGGTCACTTCCAAATCACTGTATTTATACAGACATTTTAAAAT
>JAZNDR010000056.1:0-22977 GCA_045588185.1 Candidatus Scatosoma sp.
ACGATAGCGTAAGCGGTACGGACGCAACGAATAGCGACAGCACCGAAATTACCGTTTGGACAATGGAAAGTGTGTACGCAAAAGCGCAAGAACTTGGCTATACGGGCACGCTTGAAGAATTTATCGCAAGCGTTTCGGGTAAAGACGGCGAAAACGGTAAAGACGGTAAAGACGGTAAAGACGGCGAAAACGGTAAAGACGGCAAAGACGGTGTAGGCATAGAAGAAATATACATAAACGCCGAGGGACATTTGCTCGTCAAATTAACAGGACAAGCAACGCATACCGATTTGGGTAAAGTGGTCGGCGAGGACGGCGATTTAAAAATCGAAAACGAGCAGGGCTTGGCGTTCTATTTAAAGGACGACGGCACCTACGGCGTAAAGGCGGGCACGGCTTCTTACTTAACGGAAATCACAATCCCCTCTACCTACAAAGGCAGAGCGGTTACCGAGGTATTGGACTATTTCTTTGGTAGCCAAGAGGGAAATGCAAATGCTCGTACGCAAAGCATTATTATCCCCGACAGTGTAACGAGCATTGGGGACAGAGCGTTCGTTAATTGCTATAATTTAACAAGCGTAACGATAGGGAACAGTGTAACGAGTATTGGGGAATATGCGTTCGTTAATTGCGATAGTTTAACCAGTATCACGGTATCGGAAAATAATGCAAATTATAAATCGGTAGACGGAAATTTATATAGTAAAGACGGAACAACGCTGATACAATATGCAATGGGAAAAGGGGCAAGTTCGTTTATTATCCCCGACAGCGTAACGAGCATTGGGGAAAGGGCGTTCAATGGTTGCGATAATTTAACAAGTATCACGATACCCGACAGTGTAACGAGTATTGGGGATAGTGCGTTCTATGGTTGCGGTAGTTTACAATTTAACGAATACGGAAACGCAAAGTACTTGGGCAATGAAACAAATCCTTATCTTGCATTGATAACTGTAAAAAGTAAAAATTTTAGTAATTATACCATTCATAGCGATACAAAACTAATTGCGAATAGTGCGTTCTATAATTGCAGTAGTTTAACAAGTATCACGATACCCGTCAGTGTAACGAGTATTGCGGATAGTGCGTTCTATAATTGCAGGAGTTTAATCAATATCACGATACCCGACAGTGTAACGAGCATTGGGGATAGAGCGTTCTATTATTGCGATAATTTAACAAGTGTATATTATAAAGGCTCTTTAAGCGATTGGGCAAGTATAACGGGATGGGGCAAGTATGACTTGATGGCTGCAACGCGGTATTATTACAGTGAAGAAGAGCCGACGGATAACGAAAATTATTGGTATTACGACGAAAACGGGAATATTGCCGTTTGGTAAAATCACGAAAAATCAACAAAAAATCACGAGCGGTTGGCTCGTGATTTTTTGTTGTAATTTTTGTTTCGTTTAGATGATACAAGCGACGTCTTTTGCGGGAAGGGAATCGAGTTCCTTTTTCTTTTCCGCATAGCCCGCTTTGCCAAGCAGAGCGAAGGTTGCTTTCTTGCCTTCTTCTACACCGGGTTGGTTAAAGGTGTCGATGTGGAGCATTGCGCCTGCGTACGCCGTTTGTAATTCGAACAGGAATAACAGCTGACCGAGGGTAAACGCGTTCAGTTCGGGAATCCAAAGGGTATAGTTCAGTCTGCCCGCTTTCGTCAAAGCGTATGCCGTTGCGGCGTTCTCCGCTTGGATAAGCTCTTCCATCGTATGCCCGCCGAGGAACGCCACGTCGGGGATATTTTCACAGCCGTGGGGAATGGGCATTTCACAGCCGTATTTTTTCAGCGAAAGGAAGGTAACGACTTTGTCGTAAGGCCCTTCGGTGTAGAGCTGTACCTGCGAGTGTTGGTCGGTAACGCCGAGCGATTTCACGGGCGTTTGACCGACGTTGCAGGGCTTGCCGTCCAGCGTGATATTTTTGCCGAGCGATTCCGCCCAAAGCTGGCAGTACCAGTCTGCAATATATTTCAGGTTATCCGAATAAGGCATCATAACGCCCACGTTTTTGCCCTGTTCCATGGAAGCGATTTGTAACACCGCACACATAAGCGCGGGGTTTTTGCGCATAACGGGCGTGCGGCAAAGGTAATCCATATACGCCGCGCCTGCAAGCAAGCCTTTAATATCAATACCGAGCACTGCCGCGGGAAGAAGTCCTACGGGCGAAAGCTGCGAGAAACGACCGCCTACGCCGTCGGGGAGTACGTAGCTTTTAATTCCGCCCACTTCGTCGGAAATCTTTTTCAGGTTGCCTTTCTTTGCGTCCGTCGTGAAGATGACGTTCTTTTTCACGTCAACGCCCACTTTCGTGAGCTGGTCTAAAATGATAAGGTATTGCGCCATCGTTTCGCTGGTCGCGCCCGATTTGGAAATGACGTTAAAGCAGGTCTTTGCAGGGTCGATAACGTCGAGCAGGTCGCGCATTCTCACGGGGTCTACGTTGTCCTCGACGTAGAATTTAGGACCTTTTCTCTTTGCGCGGGGCAAGTCGTTATAGTGCAAATGGCAAAGCGCGTTGAACGCCATGATAGGGCCGAGTGCGCTCCCGCCGATACCGAGTACGACGAAGTTTTGGAAGTTTCTGCGGACTTCCTTTGCGGTCTGTAAAATATCCGCTACAATTTCGTCTTGATTGTAAGGCAATTCCGTCCAGCCCATATACAGCTCGTCCTTGCCTCTGTTTTCCTTTACGTAGCGGAACGCCTCGCTTGCCTTGGAAGCGTAAGCGTTTAAATCCTTTGCCGAAAAGCCTTTTTCGCCCAAGAATTTGTCCGTCATATTGTTGAAATCCAACGTTACGCGCATAGAGTTGCGCCAGTCTCTGGTTTTGTATCCCATAGTCTTCTCCTTTTGTTTTTTATTTACGCATACCATTTTACTATTAAATTACCAAGTTGTCAAGGGTACGGGGCGAAAAAAAGCAAAAACCTTTGTAAAAATTTTCCTTTTATCTTTTCTTTGCGTTCGTTTTCCGTGTCTTTATCGGTAAAATTCCAAAGATAATCCAAGAAACGAGCGTTACCAAGGCAAGTGCAAGTCCTGCGAGAAAAACGGCGAAGAATTGTCCGAACGCCCGTTTGAAAAGAGCGCTGAAAAGACTGCCTAAAAGCGCGAGGGGAAGCGCGAGCGCAAGCGAGCGCAATAGCGGTTGAACGCTGCCCTGCCCCCGTCCTTTCCACATAGATTTATATAAGCCCTTGCATTTTTTATGCAACAGGAACAGGTTTAAGAAAGCGGTGGCGGTGAAGCTTGCGCCAAGTCCCCAAATATACGCGTACGCACCGCAGACAGCGGGTAAAAGCAAAATGCAAAGGAGCAACGCCGCCGCGCCCACGAAATAATAAATAAAGGTCTGCTTTTCAAAACCCATGGAATTGAGCATACCCGTCGATATCATGGTAAGGCTCATCGGCAAGAGTATTAAACTGCCCTTTTTGATGAAGTCGCCGACGAGCGGTTCGGAAAAGGCGAGGTTGCCCAAATCTCCGCCGAGCGCATAGAAAAAGGGAATCAAGCATACGGCGACGAGGAAGGTTACGGACAAGCCCCGCGATAAATTTTGGTATAAACGCTTGGTGTTTTTGCGGTAGAAGTCTTCGGAGAGCTCGGGGACGAGCACGAGGGAGATAGAACCGATAACGGTGGACGGGATAAAGAGGACGGGCACAGCCATTCCCGACACGATGCCAAAGAGCGCGAGCGCTTCGGTATCGCTCGCGCCCGCGCGGACGAGCATGGCGGGGAGAAGGACGGCAACGGCGGAATTGACGAGCGAACTGCTTGCGCGTACGGAAGTAATCGGAAGCGTAGCGCGGAAAAGCGGTTTGAGCTGTTTGTTGGGCTTGGCGAGCTTTCCGCCGAAGAGAAAGAAACAAAGCGCGGACGCAGTGAACGAGAATATATAGGAAATAACGACCGCCCAAGAAGCGCGGTTTGCGCCGTCTACGACGGAAGTGATATTTTGCAATAACAATACGCCCGCAATCACCATAACCGCTTCTTCCGCAATTTCGAGGATAGAGGGAACGAGAAACCGTTTATTGCCCCAAAAGCTCCCTCGAACGACGGCGTACAGGGAAGAAAAAACCAAGCCTATCGTTAAAATTCGGAAAGAGGTTATCCCCCGTTCGTCCGAAAAGAGAAAGGAAGCGGCTTGCGGGAAAATTCCTAAAAACAGGGCGGCGGGCAGTGTGAGAAGCAGACACAAACAAACGCCCGCCCCGACGGCGGAGCGTTCGCCTGCAAGGTCGTTTTCCGCTTTGCTTTTGGAGATAAGTCTTGAAACGGTAATGGGAATACCGCCCGTACCGATGGTGAGGAATACGGAAAAGAGGGAGAGGGCGACTTGGTACAAGCCGAGCCCTTCCGCGCCGATAAGTCGGGAAAGGACGATTCGGTATAAAAATCCAAGTGCGCGTTCGGCAATGGAAAGCGCGGTAACGATAGAAGCCGTGGTGAGCACGGTGGTGCGGATTGTCTTATGCGGAGAATGGGGGGAGGGTATCGTTTTCATAGTATTATTGTACGAGCCTTCTCAAAAAAATTATGACACTAAAAAAGACCTTTCCCGTTTTGAGAAAAGTCTTTTTAGTGTTACTGATTTGATAGATTGTTTTTTACTTTTTTATAGCCGAGCAGTTCGTTTGGTTCTATGTCGAGAAAAATGCAAATTCTTAATAATAAATCGTATTCTGGTTCGCGTTTACCTTTGATCCATTGATTTACCGTGCTACTCCTTACATTCAGTCCCTCTGCTAATTTTTTTTGAGAAAGACCTTTTACTCGCAATAAATCGCCTAAATTTTCCGCAAAAAAGTTTATCATTTTTTTACCTCACAAAAATAATATCACAGAATGTGAAAAAACACAAATAAAATTGCGAAAACCACTTGACATTCACGATTTGTGAATATATAATATATAACAGAATGTGAATTCATAGAGGTGGAATTATGAAATATTATCAAATTATTGTGGAATTTCGAAAGGCGTATATGAAACTTAACTATCTAAAAAATAAAATGACGGTCAACGAATTATTTATTTGGACGGAAAATTGGTGTAGAAACAACGGTATTCCAAACGGCTTGGTGGATAATTTTAAAAGGCTTGTTCTTGCGTACATAGACAAAGAGTGGCATGAAAAGGCAATTGAAAAAGGAATGAAAAAGTATTTCCGCGCATATATTGTTATATGTTGAAAATGGAAATTCGGCAATATTATCAAGTGAAAGACGGGCAAGCTCTGCGCTGTATCGCAGAGGCGTTTTCCGTGTCCGAACGGTTGCTTATTCAAGAGAATAATTTGACGGGCGAGCCGTTTGCGGGACAGATTTTGCGTATTCCCGCCGAGCGCGGAAATGCCTTTACCGCGCAAGCGGGGCAGAGTAAAAGTCTGCTTTGCGGAAGCGAGGAGAATTACCGTAAGAAAAACGGGACGGATATTCTGTATATCGGAATGCGGGTGATATTGTAAACGCTGTCACATTCCGTTTATGACGGCGCATACGATATAATAAGTAACGATTACGCGAAAGACCGAAAATCGCGGCGAGGGCGATCGCGCGAAAGGGCGGAGGTAAAGGGAGGCGTGCGGCAAGAGGCTGAACGCTTCCCGCGCCCGAACAAGCGGACGCGCGGCGCGGTTTTTGGAGATATTCGTAACAGGAGGTATACCATATGTCCTTTTATTCCAATTTCCAATCGGATAAATGCCCGGGGACGATGACGGGCAATCCGTTGAACGGTTTGACGGAAAAAGTTTGTATTCAAGCGGAAAAGATTTTCGACGCGGGTATCAAACAAACCCAAATTGAAAACTACGCTTTAACGCTTACCGACATTTCCATCGAAAATCCTACATATCCTTTGACTTTCATTTCTGCCCGTTCGACCACCGCCGAAGCGGTCGTAACCAACCTCAATATCGAACGGCAAGCGGATAAGCACTGCGCCCGCGTGCAAGCGACGGTTACCGTGCCCCTCGAAGTGCTCTTTACCGACGCCACGGGCGTGGAAGGGAGCGCGACGGCGAGCGTTTCGCTCAACCAAGACGTGCTGTTGTTCGTGCCCGCGCCCTCGATTATTCCGTTCAGTGTACGGGCAATCGTCAGTGCGGTTGCGCCCGAGGGTGTTTATAACCCCGACACGCAGGGCTTTACGGTTGCGCTGTGCGTAACGGTTATTTTGAAAATCGCGATGCCCGTCGAAGTGCTCGTACCCTCGTACGGTTATTGCGTAATTCCGCCCGCGCAGGAATACTCGCAAGAGGTTTGCGCTGGGTTCTTCGAATTGCCGTTGTACCCGCAGGCGAAAAACTGTAAGTGCAAGGATTGAAAAGCAAGAGTAAAATAAACGAGAAAAGCGGCCTTAAATTTGAGGTCGCTTTTCTCGTTTGTATGCCGTAAAATCTTGCTTTTTCAGGAAAAAACTGTTATAATAGAGGTATGAATATTTATGCGATAAGCGATCTGCACCTTTCCGCCACCGCCGATAAGCCGATGGATATCTTCGGCGGGAACTGGGAAGGGCATTTCGAAAAAATAAAAGCCGATTGGCTGTCTGTCGTAAAGCCCGACGATATCGTGCTCATTGCGGGCGATATTAGCTGGGCAATGAAGCTAGAAGACGCTTCCGTTGATTTGGCGTCCTTACGCGGTTTGACGGGTAAAAAAGTTTTTATTAAGGGCAACCACGACTACTGGTGGAGCGGTATCGGCAAAGTCCGTGCCGCCGCGCCCGACGATAGCTTTGTCTTTTTACAGACGGACGCCGTGCGGATAGAAAATTTCGTCATCGTCGGCTCGCGCGGGTGGTCGTGCCCGGGGAGTCCCGATTTTACCGAACAGGACCAAAAGCTGTATTTACGGGAAGCGGAGCGGTTCCGTCTTGCGTTTGCGGAAGCGGAGAAAATCGCGCAGGAGGGGGATACGAAAATCGCTATGATACATTATCCGCCCTTTACCTTAAAGAACGAGGATACGCTCTTTACCGAGCTGTTCGAAAAAAACGGCGTTTCCAAGGCGGTGTTCGGACATATCCACGGCGCGGCGTATTTCCCGTTGAAATCGGAAAAGAACGGGATAGAATATTACCTGACGGCTTGCGATAAGGTAGCGTTCAAGCTAGTCAAAATCGTTTGATTTCGAAGAAAAAATTTTTTCCGTTTTCAAAAGGGCGTTCGTATCCTTTACAACGGAAGGAAAAAGTGCTATAATAATACCCGAATAAAATTCTCACGGAGAAATCGTATGCTCAAAAGAAAAGATTTGTTAGGGCTCATCGACGCGACCAAAGAGGAAATAACCGAACTCCTCGACGAAGCGGAGATTATGAAACGCCACTTAAAGGCGGGAGAAAAAAATCTGCCCTACCTCAAAGGGAAAACGGCGACCATTCTCTTTTACGAAAACAGTACGCGTACGCGCACGAGCTTCGAATTGGCGGCGAAATACCTCGGCGCAACGGTTATCAATATCGCGGCGAGCTCGTCCTCGGTAGCCAAGGGCGAAACGCTTGTGGATACGGGCAAGACCTTGGACGCGCAGCTCAACGACTTTTTGATTATGCGCCACCCGATGGGCGGTGCGCCGTATTTGCTTGCCAAGGTAGCCAAAGCGGGCGTTTTGAACGCGGGCGACGGTATGAACGAACACCCCACGCAAGCGCTTTTGGATATGCTGACGATGCGGGAATATTTCGGGAAATTAGAGGGTTTAAAGGTTGCGATCGTCGGGGATATCAAGCATTCGCGCGTGGCAAAATCCAACCTGTTCGGTTTAAACGCAATGGGAGCGGAAGTGAAAATGTTTGCGCCCGAAACGCTGATCCCTAAGGGGATAGACAAGCTTGGGGCAAAGCTTTGCAAAAGCCGAGAGGAAGCCTTGGAAGACGCGGACGTCGTAATGGGTTTGCGTATTCAGCTTGAAAGACAGCAAGCGGGTAACTTCCCTTCGCTCAACGAATACGCGGAATTTTACGGTGTGGACGGCAAGGCGTTGAAGCTTGCCAAGCCGAACGCCATCGTTATGCACCCGGGCCCCGTCAATCGCGGCGTAGAGCTTACGGGAAAGGTTATCGACCACGAAAGAAGTTATATCGAAGAACAGGTATTTTCGGGTATCGCCGTGCGAATGGCGGCACTCAAACTGTTAAACGATTACAGAGAAAGCACGAAGTAAAAAACAGGAGAAATTCGTATGATTATCAGAAACGGAAGCGTAGTATTCAAAGACGGTGTGAAGCAGTGCGACCTGCTTATCGAAAACGGGAAAATCGTTAAAATCGCGGAAAATATCCCCGCGAACGGAAGCGAGGAAATCGACGCTTCGGGCAAGCATATTTTCCCCGGGCTTATTGATATGCACGTGCATTTGCGCGACCCCGGGTACGAATATAAAGAGGACATTGAAAGCGGTTCGAAAGCGGCGGTTAAGGGCGGATTTACGCAAATTTGCTGTATGCCGAACACCAACCCGATTATGGATAATAAAGTCGTAGTAAGCTACGTCAAGCATAAAGCGCAGGAAGTGGGGCTTTGTAAAGTCCACCCCATCGGCGCGATCACGCAAGGGGAAAAAGGCGAACAGCTCGCGCAGATCGGCGAAATGAAAAAGGCGGGCGCGGTAGCGATTTCCGACGACGGCGTTTCCGTAAAGAGCTCGCGTCTTATGCGCCTTGCTATGGAATACGCAAGCGGATTCGATATCAAATGTCTTTGCCACTGTGAAGATAAAGAACTCGTGGACGGCGGCGTAGTCAACGAGGGATTGAGCTCTACGATTGCGGGTTTAAAAGGGATTCCCCGTGCGGCGGAAGATATTATGATTGCAAGGGATATTGCGCTTGCGGAAAGCTTGAACGTTCCCGTGCATATTTGCCACGTATCCACACACAGCGGTGTGCGCCTTATCCGCGACGCGAAAAAGGCGGGCGTGCAGGTAACGGCGGAAACCTGTCCGCACTATTTCGCGGTTACCGACGAAGTGATTACGGGCTTTGACACGAACACGAAAGTCAATCCGCCGATTAGAGAAGAAGTGGACAAGCAGGCGATTTTGGCAGGCTTAAAGGACGGCACGCTCGACTGTATCGTAACCGACCATGCGCCCCACCATATCAACGACAAAAACGTTGAATACAACACGGCGGCGTTCGGGATTAGCGGTATCGAAACTTCGTTTGGCTTCGCTATCACCTATTTATATAAAGCGGGTGTGCTCACGCTCCCCGAAATCGCGGAAAAAATGTCCGCCGCGCCCGCGAGAATTTTGGGCTTGGACGGCGGTGAAATCAAAGAGGGCGGCGTTGCCGATTTGACGATTGCGGATATAGACGAGAGCTTTACGATTGAGCCTGAAAAATTCGTCAGCAAGGGCAAGAATAATCCGTTCGGCGGATATAAGCTGGACGGCGTAGTGAAATACACGATCGTAGACGGTGAAGTGAAATATAAAGCGTAAACGGAGGGAAGAAATATGATTACGGATAGACTGATAGAGGGTATTATCGCCATGCAAAACCCCACCTGCGTGGGTTTGGATACGCTGTTTGACTACCTGCCCGACGAAATGAAAGCGGGTGTGAAATCGTTTGACGGCGTAGCGGAACGAGTATTTGAATTCAATAAAAAAATCATCGACAGCGTTTACGATATCGTACCGTCGGTAAAAGTGCAGATTGCGTACTATGAAATGTACGGCGTAGCGGGCATGAAAGCGTACGAGGAAACCTTAAAATACGCAGCGGAAAAAGGTTTGGTCGTTATCGCGGACGCAAAACGCAACGACATTGGCTCGACGGCGGCTTGCTATGCCAAGACCTTCCTTGGCGAAACGCAAGTAAACGATAACACCGCCAAAGCGTTCCCCTCCGATTTCGTAACCGTAAACGGTTACCTCGGCACGGACGGAATTGCGCCGTTCGTGGACGAATGCCAAAAGCACGACAAGGGTATTTTCGTGCTTGTAAAGACTTCCAACCCCTCGGGCGCGGAGATACAGAATATGGTACTTGAAAACGGCGTGCCTATGTATGAATATATGGGCGGTTTGGTAGAGAAATGGGGGGAGAGCACGGTAGGCAAATACGGCTATTCGGCGGTAGGTGCGGTAGTCGGCGCGACGCATCCGACGGAAGCGGCGAGATTGCGTGAAGTATTGCCTCATACCTTCTTCCTTATTCCCGGTTACGGCGCGCAGGGCGGTAACGCGGAAATGCTGAAAAGCTGTTTCGGCAAAAACGGTTTAGGTGGCGTTGTGAATAATTCCCGCGGAATTTTGTGCGCATACAAGAAAAACGGCGGCACTTATTACGAAGCGGCGCGCGCGGCAACCAAAGCCATGCAACAAGATTTATCCGCCGTTATCGGGAGAATGGGGTAAAGAGGTCAAGGAACTTAGTTCCTTGCGGGAGGTTGAGGGCAGAGCCCTCGCATAATCAGCCCCAGATAAGCAAAGCATAGCTTTGCGTTAAACACCGCGAAGCGGTAAATCCCCAAAGGGGAAAAGGGAAATAATGAAAGATTATATCGCTACAATCATCAAAAACGAACCGATTGCCGAAAATATATACGCAGTCACCTTTGCGCTCGATGAAGATATCAAGGTGCGTTGCGGGCAATTCGGGGATATCGCCGTAGGCGGAACGCATTTACTGCGCCGTCCGATTGCTATTTGTAAGACAGAGGGCAGAGAAGTAACCTTTTGTTATCAAATCAAAGGCGAAGGCACGCAAAAATTAAAAACGATGGGGGCAGGTACGCGTTTAAACCTGCTGATGCCGCTCGGTAACGGCTTCTTTGTGGAAGATAACGAAAAGAAAGTCGCGTTGGTCGGCGGCGGCGTGGGCGTATTCCCGCTCGTTTCCGTATTGCGTGAATACGGCGCAAGCAAGGAAATTTCCGCGTATATCGGTTATCGCAATAAAAACGCATTGTGCGGTATAGAGGAATTTGAAAAAGCAACGAAATTCGTCGGCGTAACGGACGACGGGAGCTACGGTGCGAAGATGAACGCAGTACAAGCGTTCGAGGCGGACTTAAAGCAAGGCAACCGCCCCGACGTAGTGCTTGCGTGCGGACCTACGCCCATGCTTCGCGCGTTGAAAACGCTCGTAGAGAAAGAAAACCTGCTTTGCTACGTATCGTTGGAAGAGCGAATGGGTTGCGGAATCGGCGCGTGCTTGGTTTGCGTGTGCGACTTAACGAACGGCAAGAAAGCACGGGTATGTAAAGACGGCCCCGTTTTCAAAGCGGACGAAGTCACGCTTTGAAAATAAAGCGCAAGCAAAGCTTGCGTTGACCGCTTCGCGGTGGCAAATCAAAGATTTGCAACTTGGGGCTAAAAATGCGAGGGCTCTGCCCTCAACCTCCCGCAAGGGACAATGTCCCTTGACCCTTGACATTAGAGAAAGAGGAAAACAAAAATGGCAAATTTATCGGTTACGCTTTGCGGCGTACAATTAAAAAATCCCGTCATTGCGGCGTCGGGAACTTTCGGCTTCGGTCGGGAATTTAACGAGCTTTACGATATCGGTACGCTCGGCGGAGTGTCTACGAAAGGGCTTACGCTTGAACCGAGACTCGGGAATCCCGTGCCTCGTATTGCGGAAAGCCGCGGGGTTATTTTAAACGCCGTCGGTTTACAAAATCCCGGTGTGGAGCACTTTATCGAAAACGACCTTGAATGGCTGAAAGCCACGGGAACTTGCGTTATTGCCAACGTCGCGGGGAAAACGCTCGACGATTATAAAGGCATTTGCGAAAAATTGAACGGTAAAGTGGATATGATTGAACTCAACATTTCCTGCCCCAACGTAAAAAGCGGGGGTATGGCGTTCGGGATTCGCCCTGAAACGGTGGAAGAGGTTACGCGTGTGGCGAAATCGGGAGCGAAAGATACTCCTCTTATCGTCAAGCTTTCCCCCAACGTCGAAAGTATCGCAACCAACGCCAAGTCGGCGGAAAACGGCGGTGCGGACGCCATTTCGCTTATCAATACGCTGACGGGTATGGCAATTGATATTGAAAGAAGAAGACCGATTATTGCCAACAATACGGGCGGTGTTTCGGGCGCGGGTGTGAAGCCGATTGCCGTAAGAATGGTATACGAAGCATCGCAAGCGGTAAAAATCCCCGTAATCGGTATGGGCGGTATCACTTGCGCGGAAGACGCTATTGAATTTTTGATGGCAGGCGCGACGGCGGTACAGGTGGGTACGGCAAACTTTACCGACCCGTATGCTATGCCGAAAATTATTCAAGGCTTAAACGCTTGGTGCGATAAGCACGGCGTGCAAAATATAACCGAGCTCACGGGCACTTTGCAACTCAATCAAAGATAAAGGCAAAATTCAAAATGCAGAATGCAAAATGGCGGAAAGATTAGAAGTCAAGAAACTTAGTTTCTTGTCAGGGGTGCGGGGGCGGAAGCCCCTGCGAGAGAAGCCCCAAGTAAGCAAAACGAAGTTTTGCGCCTTTCACGCCGTTAGGCGTTAGTCGCTATGGCGAACAACAACTCAATCAAAGATAAGGAGAACGTATTATGGCTTATACTTACAAAGAAGAATTTATCAGATTTATGGTATCGAACGAGGTCTTGAAGTTCGGTCAGTTTACCTTAAAAAGCGGCAGACTTGCTCCCTATTTTATCAATACGGGCAATTACAAGACAGGCAAACAGCTTGCCAAGCTCGGCGAATATTACGCCGCTTGTATCGCGGAAAACGGCTTAAAAGCCGATACGCTTGTCGGCCCTGCGTATAAGGGTATTCCCCTTTCCGTCGCGACGGCAATCGCACTCTATAAAAATTACGACACCGAAATCAATTACTGCTTCGATAGAAAAGAAGTAAAAGACCACGGCGAGGGCGGACTGTTCGTAGGACAACAGCTCAAAGACGGGGAAAAGGTAATCATTATCGAGGACGTTATGACCTCAGGCAAAGCGTTACGCGAAATTTTGCCGAAGCTGGAAGCTGCGGCAAAGGTACAGGTCGTAGGTATGATTATTTCCGTTGACCGTAAGGAAAAAGCACTCAATAGCGAGCTTTCCGCGGTATCGGAAGCGAAAAAGGAATTCGGTATCGACGTGTATTCCGTCGTTACAATGGACGATATTATCGAAGCGATCGAAAAAGGCGTTATCGACGGCAAGGAACACTTGCCCGCAATGTACGAATACCGTAGCACTTACGGGGCAAAATAAGAAAAAATGCGGTGTTGAGAAACCGCAGGCGCGGCTTTCCTTGGCTGAAACGCGTGCGTGGAAATCGCGAATACGGCGATAGCGCAAATAAATAAAAACGCAGTTGTGTATAAAAATATCCGTTTCATATCCATAGTATGGTAAAAAATGCAAAGGGGTATGCAACGAAAAGGAACGATTATGAAAAACATTATTTTAACAGGCGACAGACCTACGGGGAAATTGCATATCGGGCATTACGTCGGTTCTCTGCGCCGCCGCGTGGAATTGCAAAACAGCGGTAAATTCGACGAAATTTATATTATGATCGCCGACGCACAGGCACTGACCGATAACTTTGATAATCCCGATAAAGTCCGCGCGAATATTACCGAGGTCGCACTCGACTACCTCGCTTGCGGACTCAATCCCAAAAAGGCAACGATATTCGTGCAGTCGCATATCGAACAGCTGACCGAGCTTACCTTTTATTATATGAACCTCGTTACGCTTTCCCGTTTGGAAAGAAATCCGACGGTAAAAACCGAGCTGAAACTGCGTAACTTCGAGCAGTCTATTCCGATGGGATTCTTGACCTATCCCGTATCGCAAACGGCGGATATTACGGCGTTCAAGGCGAACACCGTACCCGTGGGCGAGGACCAGCTCCCGATGTTAGAGCAAGCCCGCGAAATCGTGAGAAGCTTTAACGGATTGTACGGCGAAACGCTCGTAGAACCGAAAGCGGTATTGCCCGAAAATAAATCGTGTTTGCGCCTTCCCGGTACGGACGGTATGGCGAAGATGAGTAAATCGCTTGGTAACTGTATCTACCTTTCCGATAGCGCGGACGAAATCAAGCGTAAGGTAATGGGTATGTATACCGACCCCAACCATATCAAAGTAACCGACCCGGGCGATACGCAAAACAATCCCACCTTTATTTATTTGGACGCGTTCGCAAACGACGGGCATTTTGAAAGATATTGCCCCGAATACGCCAACCTCGACGAAATGAAAGCGCATTACGAGCGCGGCGGCTTGGGCGATATGAAAGTGAAAAAACTTTTGAACGCCGTTATGCAGGAAACGTTAGAACCTATCCGTACCCGCCGCGAAGAACTTGCCAAAGACCTTCCCGCTATTTGGGCGATGCTCAAAGAGGGCAGTGAAAAGGCGCGCTCGGTAGCGGCGCAAACGCTTGCGGAAGTCAAACGCTCTATGAAAATTAACTACTTCGAAAACTAAAAATTTACGGTTTATAAACTCCGCCCTGACGATTGCTCGTCAGGGCGCGAAACTTTTTTTGGATTTTTTTTGAAAAATGTTAGTTTGTCAATCGTTTTCAAGTAATTTTTTGAAATTTTTTTGAAAATTTTTTAGAATTGCTTAAAAAATACTAAAAACACCCCAAAATGAAGTGTTTTATTGTTTCTAATATTATACTCTTTTCTAAAATGTATGTCAAACAATTATAAATAGGCATAGAAAATCCGTCCTCCACTTGTGAGGACTATTTTTTCTTTTGCCTATTCTATGGTTTATGCAGACTTTTTAATAAATCTTATATGATAGAGTTCTTTCTCTTCTCTTGCCTGCTCTAAAAGTTCTTCTCTCTTTTGGATAGGAGATTGCCAAACTCTTTTACCATACCTATTCCTTAATGAGGAATGAGGTCTATTATTATATCTTATTAGCCATTCAGCCATTTGTTTCTTCAAATCTTCAAAACTATTGAAGGATAATGTGTTGTAAAAACCTTCTTGGTCTGACCTATGACTTCTTTCTACCTTTCCATTGTGCCTTGGAGTATAGGCTCTTATAAGTTGATGACGGATTCCAAGTTTGTTCATAAACTTATCTACTATATGTATCTTGCCTTCTCCCGTGCCTTTTGGATTTGTAAACTCCGTGCCATTATCGGTTTGGATTACTTCCGGGATATAGCCAAAATATACGATTGCTCTCTTTAAGAAGTCTACGGTAGAAAAACCACAATGCTCTTTATAAGGATATATAAATCTTTCTCTTGAGGCTTCATCAATAATAGTATATTGATATAACCACTCTTCCTTAAACTCTCCCTTGTTGCATTCCCTTGGAACATATTTTACGTCCATTTGCATTTTTGCTCCAACCATTAGAGGAGTGTCATAAGGTTGAGGAATATACCGCGACGAATACACCGTCGAAGAGCATGGCTGTGAAAACGGTAGTCAGGATTATCAGTACGACGAAAACGAACATTGGTTTGCTTGCGAATGTTTCAGAAAGATAGACGGCACAAACGATTCACACACGATAGAGTTTGAACACGATAGAAACTATCATTTAGGAAAGTGTTATTGCGGATTTGCTGACGATAAAGAGGCGCACACGGGCGGAGAAGCGACCTGCACGGAAAGGGCGGTTTGCGATATTTGTAAGGAGTCATACGGTAACGAGCCTTTGGGACATATTTTAGGCGATGACGGCAATTGCGTTGGCTGTGGGGAAGAAATCGTATTTATGACAGAGGTATATGGAGATACGAAGTATTACCTTGAAATGCCCGCTTTATGGGATTTTAAACACGGAAGCGGAAAATTGCTTGCCGATATTACTGTAAGCGGAGAATTAAATACGGGAAGCGGAGGAGAGCCTACGCTCGATTTAAACGGTTATACGATTCGCGTATCGGAAGAAGCGACGGTAGCGAACGCGTTATTTGTAACGGCAAGCGGGGATTCTTCTTTAAAGATTATAGATACTTCCGAGGCAAAAGCGGGTGCAATTGATTACGACGGTATCATTTTCGGCGGGCAAGGTTATACGCAGGTAGAAAGCTGTAATTTCCCGAGCGGTATTCGAGTAAAGAATATGTGTATATTGGATATTGTAGCGGACGGCTTGTGCTTCGGCGAAGCGGTTGTGGCAGAGGACGCAACGGAATATACGACGGCGATAACGATAGCAAAACACGCGCACAAAATGCAGACGAACGAAACGCAACACTGGTTTGTATGCGTGTGTGGCGAGGAAAAGCTAAAAGAAGAACACGCAGATTACGATAACGACGGCGAATGCGATTTCTGTGATATTAAAATATCAACGCAAGACGAAACGAGCGACACGGAAACGAGCGACACGGAAACGAGCGACACGGAAACGAGTGACACGGAAACAAGTGACACGACAACGAGCGACACGGAAACGAGCGACACGGAAACAAGCGACACGGAAACAAGTGATACGACAACAAGCGACACGACAACGAGCGATAATGCCGATAAGAAAAACGAAGGGGAAGAAGGAAAAGAACCTGAGGAAGCGGACGAGGGTTGCGGCGGAAGCGCGACGAGCACTATGGCAGGCGTTTTCAGCGTGCTGAGCGTAGCGGTTCTGGCGGTAGTAATCAGAAGAAGAAAAACGAGCTCATAATACCTCCTTATAATAAAAGAAGCCCGTGCGGGAATGCGCGGGCTTCTTTATGGCACCAAATCCAACGAAAAACCCGACGCCTTTAAGCGTCGGGTTTTTTCGTAGCTTTTGATTAGTCGTTCATCATATCCTTGTAAGCTTTACCGAATTTCATAACGGGCTTTTTGCAAGCTGCAATTGCAACCTTTTCTTTCGTCGCGGGGTTGATACCGGTTTTAGCCGCTACGTTTTTAACTTCAAACGTACCGAAGCCTACGAGTTGTACCTTTTCGCCTGCTTTCAATGCTTCCGTAACGGTAGCAACGAATGCGTCGTACGCGATAGCCGCGTCTTTGTTCGTGAAACCTGCTTTTTCTGCCATTGCTTTGATGAATTCGCCTTTGTTCATAAGAGTTTGTCCCCTTTAAATTTAATTTCTTAAAAACGGCTGAGTTTCTAAGTAATTTTATTATACAGTATAGAAAGCGTTTTGTCAAGTGTCGAAAGGAAAAAAATACCGAAAAAGCTTGAAAAATCAAGTGTTTTTACTCATAGGGACAAAAAGTGAATACTGGGTAAAGACCGATACGGATCAGATGGGATTATGAAAAAGTCATTACGGAAGACTTTCTGTAATGGCTTTTTTCTTTAGTACAGCTTTTATTTGATGAAATTTTGCTATTTTTGAGGTGTTAATATGTAAAAATAATGTGGAAACTTCGGTTAAAATATTGAAATATGTAGAATTTTAGTGTATAATATAGATGTTAGGTATTGTTTAAAATTATATGTTGTTCAAAGCCAGGAGGTTGTTATATGAATACCTTTAAGAAATACTCAGCAAAAATTTTGGATTTCTATAACAAAATTTTGGATTCAAATCCAGATTACATTGTCCCTGTGGAAAGAAAAGGATGTAAATTAATTCGATTATTGGAATCAAAAAATAATGGCAACTCTGACTTTCGGCATGCCCAAATTCGTTACAAGCAATACTTTGAAAATTTCAAACCTTCTCTGAAAGGTAAAACAATTGCTGTAATAGACGATGCATCAAAATATACATCATCTCTTTTGGAATATAGAGAATATTTTGAATCGTTAGGCGCTAATGTGAATACTTACTCTTTTGTAGGTCAAGACGCTTTGCGTACAGGAGAACGTGAAAAATACGATGAAAAGGCTGTAATATTTCAATATTTGAAGGAGTCGACTTATCAAGAATACATTATTCAACAGTCAATCGAGTTATCCAAATCAGAGTATTCCTTTGATATTGACCATTTGGTGTTTCAGACCAGAATCTCAGTTGAAAAATACGAAGATTTTGTTAACCAAGTGTGCGATTTAGGAGAGTTCGATTATACGAATGATGTATATACCCCAGAACATATTTCAAAGTTTTGTTGTTATAATTTTAACTTTCCTATATGTCTACCATTCAAAGAAGATCAAGGGGTCTACCAAGCATCTATAATAAAGATAAGAGTATCATACAATTATGAGTCTAACATTCTTTCTTTGGTACCTTTATATTATCCATCTTGGGACATTATAACATTTGCAAAATTAAAGAAAGAATTAACCAATCTTCCTTTTGAATTACCATATCCATTAACTTTCGATTTGGCTCAAGAAGGAATGTATATGGATATAATTTATGTTTGTAATTTATATTTGCTTAAACAGTTTATTTCTAACATACAAAACATTGAAGAACTCAAAAATCTGAGCTTTGCTCACTATGATTTAATTGCTTATGTAGGAACCAAAAACTCTAAACAGATTGTTTCATCAGCATGCCGATTTATAACAGATAGTCTTGATTGTACAGAAAATGGGCTTTTTATATTGCCTGACAACAGAGCGAATTTTTCTAATACTCCAAAAATAAATTCAATTATGTCGTTAATGAAGCATTTAAGGGAGGAGTACGAAAGAAGACTTTTTGATCAAAAATCATTGCTGGATGTAAAATATTTTTTATCCTTTGACGATCTATATTCAAGATATTCGGGCAAGGCCAATTTGATAAAATGGATAGATATATTATGTGATCGCGGTGTAATGGTGGCACGAAATGTTGTTTTGAACGGGCAGTATTGCAGAGCGTGTCGATCAGGAGAGGCTGATTATGACCACATTGAGCGAAAAACAGAAATTTTATTGCCGATTATAATTAATATATGCGGTATAAAGTCTGATAAAACATGTCGCATAAAAGCAACTCTCTTGAATAAAATTATTGCTAACTTGTCATATGACTATCCGATGGATTCTTGCGACTTCCACCATTTTTTCACAAAACCATATTTTTATGGTCCATTTTCGTATGCAAAAAACAGATTGAATGACGAGGTAGAAACTCCACTGTATGATGTGGAAAAGATATCCACCTATTGTACATATGATGAATCCTCTGGAGAATTTTTGGCTTTGGATTTTCAACTAATCGAGAAAGAACTTGAGGCTTTTTCTCAATCAGATTTGGTGCCGCTTTCTGAAATTATCTCATATATCGATTTGTTGAAAAAAATAAGTGATTATTTCGGTAAAGCTGATGCATTAAATCAACTAATAATTTGTAGAGATCAAGATATATATTATCGACATGTACACTTTGATATTATAACCGCATATAATAATCTTCTCACAGCCCACAAAACAGCTATATTGTTTAAATCTGAACAATATCTAAGAGATGCTGCAAAAGTAGCAAACGAAGCCGCTAAAAAATTGAAGTATAGTCAAAAAGATTTGTTTGATAAAATTGAAGAAGTTTTCAAATCTGACTTGCGTACTTTAAATGCATATAACAAAATATTTGGTTCTAAAGTGGATTTTAGCTCGGATTTTTTCCCCATCCTTAATGATTTGCGTTATGTGACTGCTTTGGAACAAGCATTAACAAATATTATGCTATATAATTGTGTATATGATCAAAAATATCTGTCCAAGTTTATTAAACTGGCCCAAGAATATTCTTTGATTGGCGAAACAGAGATGAATGCTGTAAGTGAACTTTCAATGGTAACAGATTCTCAAACGCTAAACAAATTATATCTTCAAAATATCAAAACAATAAAATCAATTATTGATGTATTGTTTGATGATTTATGTACACGAATAAATCAATTAAAAAAACCCACCGACAGTGATTATGTTCTCTCGAATAGGAGGAGAGAAATACAGGTTGCTATAAATAAATGTGTTCAGTATATCAAAAAGAACAATCTTTCGCAGTATACATTGCTTCGATTTGATTTTTCTGGATATCGTAACATTGAAGGCTCTAAACCTATTAATGTAATAGAAAACGTGCACAGCATGGTTAAATGTTTACTTGATTCGGAAAAACATGGGCGCTTCGCGTATGGCTTAGTTGGATCAAATACTTTTGGAATAATTCTGTTTGATTCTGTTGAAACAACAATAGCGTTTGCAAATAATCTACAGAAGTTGTTTTTCCAGAAAGGCATACACCAAGTGGATTTTAAATTTGGTTGTTCCTATCGTAAAATTAGTGAACGCTTGTGGGAAGACGTTTCGTCGGCATGGACAGAATCGGAAGACTGTAGTCAAATGTCACTAAGACAGAAGAATTATTACGCCGGTTTTACTGTTGCGGAAGAAACCTTTACAAAATTTAGAGAGGAGCTCAAATCTGATTTTACTATGATTATTGAAAACAATAATAAATATTATTTGCATAAGGATTTTGAAAACACCGATTCAGAGCGAATTAAAAAATATGATACTGATACGGATGATAGCGTACAAATTGGTATAATTACGGCCCTTACTGAAGAATTTGTAGCAATGCAAAAAATGCTTACAAATGCAAAAATTGCAATATTCCCTAAAAAAGGAAAAAACAATTCCATAGGAAGAGAATATTGTATAGGAAAAATTCGTTCATTAGATGGCGAAGAACATAATGTTGCCTTAACACAAACGATAGGCCCTGGAAATACAGCAGCAGCCACAAGAGCGAATAGTTTATTAGAAAGATTTCCTAATCTTAATGTTATAATTATGACTGGAATTGCTGGAGGTATTCCAAGCCCAGAAGATAAAGAAAAACATGTTAGACTTGGAGATATTGTTGTATCAAAATCCATTATTTCTTATGATTTTGTTAGCGAAAAGAATAATATTATCGAACTTAGAGGTAGAATGGTAGCTCCTTCCGCTAGATTAACGGCGGCACAAAATCATTTGGACAGAAGTGAATTTTTAGGAACTAAACCATGGGAGAAATACATTGACGATGTGATTTTGGACATGCCCAAAATATATTCGCGCCCCCCTATATCTAGCGATGTTCTATATGATCGCGATAATAATATCATACTGCATCCAGTTGATGAATCCCGACAAGAAAAACCACGCATTTATAAGGGCAATATAGCATCAGCAAATAGAGTATTAAAAAATGCAGAAAAGCGTGACAAATTAAAAGCAGATCATAATGTATATGCTGTGGAAATGGAAGGAAGTGGAGTTGCTGATGCCACTTGGGAAGCAGAAATAGGCTATTATGTAGTTCGTGGCATTAGCGATTATTGCGACGGTCATAAGAATGATATTTGGCATAATTATGCAGCTTTGGCCGCGGCAGCTTACACACGTGCATTAATTGAGAAACTTCCGTATTAAGCTTAATTTATCTAATTTCAGAAAGTCACTATAGGTTCTTTTTGATGGGAACTATGGTGACTTTTGCAATTAATTATGTTTTTAAAGTTAACAGTTTGTTTTCTGGACTTTTTCCTCTTTCTGTGGTAGTGTGTTGTGCTAACAGGAGGTGCAACACATGAACAACCCGATAAAAGAATTGTGGCATGGAAACATAATACCGCAAGAGGACAGCCGAACGAACTCAAAGGAGATGAAGAAACTCCTCGGCTACATGGCAAGGCATCATGAGGAACTCGAAAAGAGCTTCACAGACGAACAGAAGGAAACATTTGAGAAGTTTCACGATTGCTGGAGTGCGTATATGAGCCTCGCCGAAGCAGCCATCTTCGAGTATGCCTTCAAGTTAGGAATGCAGATTGCTATAGAAACCTTAATTGACTAACAATACAGAAATCCATCAAGGGCGAAAGTTTTTGATGGATTTGTTCGTGTTTATATTACCTTACAATACAAAACTACTTGAAATATTCACAAATTTGTAGTATAATGTAGATGCTAAACTATAATTAAACAAAAAACGAAAAATACTGGTATGGGGGTACTATACCCTTTTTCCACTTGCGTCTTGAATTTGATAAAAATGCAGATTCCATCGACGTAAGTACATAGTGTTTTTCGTATCGATATAGTTTGGCGACTATCGGAGTTTGCATTTTTTAGGCGTTAGCTTCGGTTAGCGCCTTTTTTATTTGTCAAAGGAAAGCTTCAGTATGAATTTCACAAAACCACAAAAACTGATTTATGATATGGAGAAATTCTCGGGCGGGGCGATTTCCGTAATATGCGGAAGTATGCTTGTCTGCGGTGAGAAGGACATCTCTGAAATAAAGCGAGCCGTGAATGAAATTTATCGGCTCAATGATGCTTTGCGTATTCGTATCAGCGAGGATAACGGTGAAGTTTCGCAAACCGTCAGTGAATACACCGAACAAGATATACCCGTGCTCTGCTTTGAAAACAAAGCAGAGCTGGATCGTTATGCCGAAAGCTATGTAAAGGTAGCTGTTGATCTTTACGGCAAGCTTTGCGAAATCAATATTGTTGTTCTGCCCGGACAGTACGGTCTGCTCGTTAAGATGCACCATATCGTCGGTGATGCTTGGACTTTAGCTCTTATGGGAACGCAGTTCAACGCGCTTATGAATGGCGAGGATGTACAAGCCTATTCCTATACAGAGTATATTGAAAACGAAAATGCTTACGTTGAGGGTAAGCGTTATGCAAAGGATAGAGAGTTCTTCCTTGAGCAGTTCAAAAAGTGCGATGAGGTGACCTATCTTAACGAAAAACAGACAAACTCGCTTTCTGCTAACCGCAAGACCTTTATTATCGATACGGAGCAGACAAAGCAACTCAACGCCTATGCTGAAGCAAACAACACCTCTGTATTTATGCTCTTTACGGCGGCCCTTTCTACGTATATGAACCGCGTCAAAATGAACGCTGAGAAGTTCTATATTGGAACGGCAGTGCTCAACCGCAGCGGCGCAAAAGAAAAGAACACGATGGGTATGTTTATCAATACCGTACCTATGCTTATCGAGCTTGATAATAGAAAGTCCTTTGCCGAAAATCTCTCTGCAATCGAGGAAACGGCATTCTCGGTATTCAGACACCAAAAGTATAACTACGTCGATGTATTGGCTTCAATCCGTAAGGAATACACCTTTACTGAAAGG
>JAZNDR010000057.1:0-12637 GCA_045588185.1 Candidatus Scatosoma sp.
GCTTTCTTGCCGTCGGTAAATCTCTTGTAATCGCTCATATTTTCACTTTGCCCTCCGTCAGTTCTTTGTAGAACGCGTCCACGCGGTTGATGGCAATATCCACGCCTACTTGTTCGCTTACGCCGTAGCTTTCGCGGACGATATTTCTTGTCTTGTTCAACTCAACCATAATTTTGCGCGCGGTTTCTTCGGCTCCCAGTTTCTTCGCCGCCTCGATTTTTTCCGCTACTTCGCATACAAATTTGCGGTGTTCTTCCGTTTCGGAGGCAAGCTCCGCGCTCAACTGTTCCACACGCCACTCTAAATGTTCGATAGTACGGTCTTTGCCTAAAAGCTCGGTGCTACAATTTAAGCAAATGGCGATAAGTTCCTCTTTGTTTGCGCCGTAGCCTTTACCTACCAGCGCGGAGGCAATCGAACGCGCCACAACGTCATTGCCGACGTAATCGAAAATCACGCCTGCCATCTTATCGACGGTCTTTTTACGCTCCTCTATCCATTTCGCGTGCTGTTCTTTCCACTTCTCAAAGCCTGTGAGGTATTCCTTTGTGAAATCGTCCATAGATTGCTTTTTATTTTCGTCCGCCATTGCTTTCTATCGCCTCCATTCTACCTGCTTTTAGAATCCTAATACGCAAATTGCGCGCAACCTTGCAAACGCCTTTGTATGTAATGCGGCAATCCTGTTTTTTCGGGCAAATAGCGCACGGGTTGGATTGCACCGCGTCCAACGCTTGATTGACGGTTTCTACTACCTCCTGCGCCGTTAAAGGCTTAATCTTCCTTTCGTTTTCCACTTTCTTCCTCCCTGTATATCTCTAACACGGTTTTGCTCCTGTTTCCCACCTTTATTGTCGCTTTCCTTACGGTGTAGCCGTTATCAACGAGGACTGCCGCCATTGCGCGTTTATCAGCGTCGAGCCTTATTTCCAGCCTGTATGGCTCTATCTTCTTGTTTTCCACGTCAGTCCTCCCCTGCCATACGAATCGGCAAAATCAACTGTTCGTTTGTGATGGTGTTGCCCTTTGCTGAAAGGATAAACGCAAGCGTCTTTTCTTCCGACGTTTTAATCGCCGTCGTATGTTGCCTGCCATCTAATCGCCCCAACGCCTTACAAGCCTGCGCGATATAATACCCGTTCCCGTAGTTCGTCCTATCCTGCGCCTTGCGGTTGTCGGCGTAGATTTTTTCCATATCGGGAAAATCCACGTCGGGCTGTTTGAACGCATAACGCAATTTGCCGTACACCGTTATAAATTCCACCCACGCCGTCTTTCCGTCGTATTCGATTACAACGTCGCTCGGCGCACCGCCCAGCGGTTTATACGGGAAAGGTCGGATATAGCAGGTAAAGCAGTCCGTGTTTTCCTGTTCGTGCTCCGTCCTGCCGGCACGAAAGCCGTCAAGCGCGGTAAACACAACCGATTTTTCTTTTACTGCAACCTGTATATAGCGCAAAACTGGACGGGAATCGCTTTTATCTACGCAATGTTTTACGCCCTCCACCAGTTCCTTAAATACCTCGTCGTTAATCTTACAAGTCTTAATTACGTTTTCCTGCGTTCCCATTGTTTTGCGCCTCCTCGCCCAGTTTTATCATTTTTTCAATCGCCTTAAAATCAACTGCGTTTTTCATTTCTTCAATGGTCGCAAGCGTCATTCGGCTTATTTCTTTTTCGTCTTTGCCAAACAGTAAACCTCTCGGCAATACTGTTGTGTTTCTTACAGCGACAAAAAGCAAACACTTTGTTTTCGTCAGTTCGCTTTTCAACGCCGTTACTTCGTCAATTTGATTTCCAGCCATAATATCCTCCGTTGGCGTTTGTTATTTCGTGTCCATAAGTGCCGCATTATACAGCGCGGCAATCATATAATTGGTCTTGTTTTTGATTTTTCCTTGTGCGTACCGCTTTTCCACGTCGCGGACGGCGGTATCAAGATTTTGGATAGAGCCGTGCACCTTTATATGTCGTCCGATTACCTGTAAAACGCGGAAAACAGGGATATTCTTGCGGTTTATCGCCACGTAATCCTTGTCGCGCAATTCTTCCACTATCGCCTTAAAAAGCAACCTATAATCACAAATCGTGTGCCCGTCTAATATCTCGTCAATGTCTGTTTTTTCGATAAAATCCTCGAACGCGATTTCAATGGAATCGATATAGAATTGCTTTGCCTGTTCGGGGTCGTCGGGGGTGTCCTCTTTGTCAAGTTGAATTTCGGGGATAGGCTTGTTGTCGTCGCCCTGCCAGCGTGATTCCGCCGCCTGCTTGCGCTTTTCGGAAATTTCCTCGCGCTTTTTAAGGTTGTCGATTACACGCTCCGAATACACACACCCCTTTTTCACTTGAAACATACCGTAGTTATACAGGATTGCTTTTAGCATATCCTCGTCCGCCCTCAAATCGTAGGCTATCGGCGCAATATCCGTTTCCTTTATACTTCCACCCTGCTCGTGCAGGATTTCCACGATACACCAGTATAAGCCGTAGCCCTCTAACCCAAAATCCTTGCGAACGTCGCGCAGGTGGTCGCGTGAATGGTAATCGTGGGAAAAATAATCTTTTTTTGCCATAATAGCCTCCGTTTATCCGCTAAACTCGTTGATTTCAATAACCAGTTTCGGCTCGTCGCTGTAAACCTTTTCAGCAACTACCCGTATAACCTGCGTGTCGTCGTGGTAGGCGACGCTGTTTAGAGCGTCGCACACTACCTTGACAACGTTATCAATGTCGGGTTTTGTTTGAGGTCGGATATTTCCGTCTAACGCTTGCACGTGCTTTTTTTTGGAAAAACTTTTCGGGATAGCGTGATGGGCGATTATGTAAACCGTTACGGGCTTTTCCCAAAACGGCGTTTTCCCACCGTTTAAGGCTTGCCGAAATGAAAGGATAATACGGTTTTCATAACTCACGGTTTCTTCGGGGGTGTATGCCCTTGCAAAACCGCCAAACGTGCTTACTTTCGCCCTTTGCTTTCCTTGCGGTTTTCCCAGTACCTCAAACCGCATAATCAACCCTCCGTTGTGCCTGCTTGACTGCCGAAAAATTCGCTTTCGTCAAATTCTTCGGGCACCGCCTCGCCCTCTTTGAGTGCAGTTTTCTTACTGTCGGATTTCTTCGCCGTTCCGCCCTGCACGTTTTGAATCGTGTTTTTAATCGCGTCGTAATCAACGGCAGGGATATTCTTAATTTCGCCTACTTCGTAGCCCAACGCCAGCAACGCGTCCACGCGCGCTTGATTTGTGCCTACAAGCCCCGTCAATTCGTCGATTTGTGCCTTTGTGATGGTTTTTACAAGCCCGTCAACAAGTGCCTGTTTCGTCGTTTCGCCGTCCTTTAATGCGTTATAATACTTAATCGCAAGACGCAGGTGCCCGTTATTCCAGTTGGAGCATTTTTCGCCGATAATGCGTTCCAGTAAAATCGCGTCGATTTCAAAATCTTTGAACGCCTCTTTGCAATTTGCGATACGGTCAGCAAGTCCTTTGCCCTCCGCCGCAAGCGTTTCCCTGCATTTTTCCAGCGCGAAGTCCACAAGGTCGCGCGGTATAACTCTTTCAAGACAAGCACGCATATTTCGCGCGCCGTAGTTCATTACGATTTCGCGTATATCTCTATCGTCCGTAACGCGCTTTTTGCCTTGTTTCGTGTCGCGGAAATGCGGTACCGTGAATTTACGCGCCATACGGATATTGTTTTCAAAATCCCAAGCGTAAGCCTCGCCCTCCGAATAGCCGTCGTAACGTTGGATTTCGTTTACGCCAAATTCGATATTGCCGTAGCATTGCGCGATTACTTCCATAAGGCGAACGCTGGCACCCGATATTGTTTCCCCACCGCGAGGGAAACTATATTCCGCCGCCAACGCAAGACGTTGACGGGAACAGTTGCGCTCCACGCTTGCCTCTACGAGCGTATAATCACGAGGGAAACGCTTTGCCGTTACCATTGCAATTTCCATTTGCTTTGCCTCTTTCTCTACCGCCATCAAGCCGACGGCACCCATATTTGCCTGCGGTGCTACGGGCGGTTGGTACATATCTTGTACGGGGGTGGTTTGGGGTTTCTTTGCTAAACTGTTATTTACTGCCATTGTTTTATCCTCCTGTTTTTATATTTTTTCGTAATGGTAGTTGTTGTCTTGCAAGAACGCGGAAAGCACTTTTAATTGCTCTTTCGTTCCTGTTACCTTGAACGAAACGCTGTACTGTTTCGCCTCGCCGTCGGAAACGGGCGTAGGAGCCGTTTTTTCTTCTTCGACGGGGATTTTCCTTTCCGTTGCCTGCGCGTCCAAAATGCGCTGTTTTTCGGCTTTCTTTCTCTCGTGCGTCGTCAACGTGGTTGCAAGGTTAAGGGTTTCAAAGTAAAGTGCTTTTAATTCGATTTCGTCGTCGCTTTTAAGCGTTTCAATCGTTGCGATTTCCGACTGGATTTTTTCGAGCACCGCGTCCATTTCCTTTTTAACCGCCGTCATACTCTTGCTGGCGTTAAGCCATTCCTTTTGGTGGATTCGTTCATACGGGATAAACTGCACCAACGTTTCGGGGAAGATTTCGGCGTAATACGCTTTTATTTCTTCCAGTTTTTCCTCTTGACGTTTCTCGTCGTAGAGTTTTACCTGCGCGTCGATTTCCACGCTTACAGCGTTTACTTCGGCGATTACCTCGTTTACTTCCGCCGTGAATTTATCAAGCGGAACCATATAAACTTTCTTAACGCGCTTACGCTCGTTATCCAACGCCTGTGCAAACTTGTTGAGGGTTGCCCTATCCGCCTTTGCTGATACGATAGAGGATTCGTCGTAAACGCGCCCCCTGTAATCCGCAAGACGGGCTTTTACTTCCGCCAACAATTCCGCGTTATTCCACGCAATCAATTTCGGTACAAGTTCCTCAACGGGCGTACTCAAAATAAGTTCCATTTGTGCCATAATATTTGTCCTCCGATTTTTAATTTATTTGCTTTTTAGATATTGGGGAGCGCAAGCGGTGGTCTTTCCCTGCGTTGCACATATCCCCAAAATTCGTGCTCCGCCTCGTCCAAGATTTTCAAATCTTCCGCCACCCTTTCGTCGTCCGCACGTAGCGTTATACGCCGCGTCCTTGTTGCCACTTCGCCGTCTTTGTCAATCCATCTAAATTCGGGATTTATAACTACAAACTTCCAGCCAGTAGAAAGTAGTTGGTGTAAAAGTTGCACGTAGTATTGGTCGGGTAATTTGTCGCGCCACTTTTCCCAAGTCAGCGAGGAATCCGCCAAAACCGTCTTATCCTCGTGTATTCCGCGCTCGCCTGTCCGTATGTCGGTCAGTTCCGCGTCCAAACTTGCGAACTGAAAACCGTTTCGGAAATATACGACGTTTTTATCCACTCGCACCTTGTACCTGTCCTTGTATTGCAACTTGAACAGGGCTATAAGGTGCTTTTCGGCAAACTGCCCGTATGCTACGCGTTCGGGGTTGCTAACTTCTTTGCGCTGTCGTAGCCCCACTTTTTCCTCCCACAATTCTTGATTTGTTTTCCAGTTAGACAAACCGAGAATTGCCGCCGCGTCGCTCGCGCCTATGCCTCTTGTCCGCAACGCCAGCCATTCGGGGGAGCCGTGCCGTGATTTCACTTTTTCGTACATTCTTGCCCCCTCGCACAACGCTCGTGATACTGTTTCCAAAGCTCCGCCGTCAGCGTTTCTTTTACCTGTTCGTAGTATTCGTTTGCGGTTTTTACCGCCTCGTCAATACCTACCGAATCCAGCATTTCACTTGCGATTCTCTTTACCTCCGCGTCGTAATCGTCGGTCGCCATTTGCTCGATATGAGCACGCAACCTGTAAATTTCCTTATCCTGCTTTTCAATGAAAGCCTGTTGACGCGCGTTATCTTTTGCCGTGTAATAGAATATTACAAGCAGGGAAACGATAACTATTACCGCGATAATCAACATAACATTGTTGAATTTCAAAAGAGCCTCGTACCTCATACTGCCGCCTCCTGTATGTAATACTCTACAAAGTGAACGGTTTTTCCCGTTCGCCTGCTTATACGGGCTTTCTTAATTCGCCCGATTTGCCAGCCCGTATTTTCAAGTTCTTTGATACGAGCCCCTAACTGCGTAACACCAAGTTCGGTGTACGCCTCGAAAGTGGAAATACTGCCGTAATTTCGCATATACGCCAAAACTTCCTCTTTTTGCGTGGGCTTTTTCATAAGCCCCCCTGCTACACCACGTTTCGCCATTTGCTTATCCTCCGTTAATTTCTAAAATACGCGTTGATATATTTGCGGTTTTGGTAGCACGCTTTTATTGCCTCGTTACCATAAACAACTGTAACCTCAACGTCCGTCCATTCGTCCACATTTTCGTATTTTCCGACTTTGCAAGGGATATAATCGTCGCCACCGAAAAAGGTTAAAATGGTTTTTCTATCGGGCAATTTCAAATCAAACGCCACTTTGCATTGCGCTAAAAATTCCTTTGCGCTTTCCAAACTGTCAACCATAGGTTTTCCTGTTCTAACCTTAAACGAATTGAGTTTCATAATTGCCTCCGTTAAACTGCTTTTTCTTTCTCGCGCTCTACCCACTCTTTAAGGGCTACGCGCACCGCGTCGCTCGTATAAAAGCGGATTCCCAACTGTTCGGATTTCTTTTTTACGGTTTCCGCAACCTGTTCCGCCAACTCGTCGGGAATGTCCGCCCCAAGATAGGTGCAGTTTGCCTTGCGCTTGCCTTTGGTCTTTTCCATAGTTACCTCCTGTAAAATAAAAAATAGGCTCGCCAGTTAAGGCGAACCTACCATTTTTCACAAAAAGAAAAATAGCCTTGCCTCAAACTGACAAGACTATTTTAGAACAACATTGACCGCAAAAAAACAAGTAAAAAAGCGAGATTTTTTATAATCCCGCCTTGAAATCGCCTTATTTTCTTTTACCGCAAGTCTTTTAAGAGATATTGCGCCGCGTAATACACGTCGCCTGCGCCGAGAAAGAGTACGACGTCGCCCTCCCGTACCGTCTTTTTTAACCAAGTTTTAAGCGTATAAATATTTTCCGAATACAAACTTCCCACGCTTTGCGCCAGCGTTTCCGCACTCCCCTCGCCGTCGTATTTTTCCCTTGCAGGAAAGGTTTTATAAATCATTAAATGTTGTATAGGGCGCAAGACCTCAATGAACTCCCGCATTAAAAGCTTGGTTCTCGAATAGGTATGCGGTTGAAAAACGACGAACAGCCGACCTTTGCATATTCCCTCCGCCGTCGCAATCGTTGAACGGATTTCTTTGGGGTGGTGCGCGTAGTCGCAGATAAAGCTTGCGCCTTGAAACGCGCCGATTCGCTCGAAACGGCGTTTTACCGCTGTGAAATTTTCCAAGCCGACCCGTATTTCCTTTTCGTGAAAGCCGAGCGAACGCATCGCTGCAAACGCCGCCAACGCGTTGTACACGTTACACCGCCCGATTGCCTTTAAGCGTATACGGCAAAGCGGTTTCCCGTATTCCTCTACCGTAAAGGAATACCGTTCCGCACCCGCGCGAAGCTCGGTTGCGCGGTAATCGGCAAGCGTGTCGTTAATGGCAAACGTAGCGAACTCGCCGAGATTTCTCGACCGCTCGTCATCAGCGCAAACGAACGCGGTTTTTGCGGATAAGCAATAGTTTTTAAAGCATTCCGCAAGGTCGTTTTCGTCGCGGTAACATTCCATATGGTCGCGATCGATATTGAGAAGCACTGCCACGGACGGCTTGATTTTTAATAAATTGCGCTTATATTCGCACGCTTCCGTGACGAGATAATCCCGTCCCGTGAAATGAAAATTGCCAAGCAGAGAATCTTCCCCGCCGATATGCGCCGTGAACGGTACGCCGATACTTTTCAAAATATGCGCGCACATAGAAGTACAGGTCGTCTTACCGTGACTGCCCGCTATCGCGACTACGCTTTGAAAATTGTCGCATACGATTGCAAGCAAATCCGCTCTTGAAAGTATGCGTTTTTTGCAAGCGACCGCCTGTTTTCTCTCTGCGTGGTCTTCCGCGATTGCGTCCGTGTATACCACGATATCCGCACTCTTTAATTCCGCGCGTTCGCTATCCACTCCAACGAATACTTTAACCCCGTAAAAAGCGAGGTTTTCCGTTTCTTCGCCGCGCACAGCGTCGCTTCCCGAAACCTCGTAACCTTGCGTCGTCAAAAATTTTGCAAGCGCGCTCATACTGATGCCGCCGATTCCTATAAAGTACAGTTTTTTAACGCTTTCCAAACCCTTCAATAACATAAAATATCATACGCGCTATAACTTGTATTTATACCTAATATGAAAAATTATAATAGCCCTTTTTGCGTTTTTTGCCGTTATTTTTATTGCGTATCTTATGTGTATTTGCTATAATATTAAAAAATATGAACTATTGCTTTTCATATTTTCTTATTAAAAACACACTCATATCTGATTTATTCTTCCTCGAAAGGGCGTCTGTTATTCAGGCGTCTTTTCCCTTTACACGGCAACAAAAAACGGCTCTTACAAGCCGTTTTTTGTTTATTATTTATCGTCTGAATTTTTCTTCATAAAGAAATCCACGAATTTCGGACGGCGTTTCCGATCGACACTTTCCGCTTCTGCGGGCGCGACGGGTTCAGGAATGGGATCGTCCGGTTCGAAAGGTCCGACAGGTTGGGGTTGCGGAGCAGGTTGCACGGGCGCGGGATAAGGCGCGTAGCCCATTTGTCCTTGAACGGGCGCGTAAACGGGCGCCCCGTAAGGGGGTATGGGTTGTGGTGCATAAGGCTGAGGCGGAACGGGCTGTGCGTTGTAATAAGGTTCTTCCTGTGCAGGGAATGCCGCACCGTCTATTTTACGGGAAAGCAAGGTCGCTTGGCGAAGTGCTGATTCCTGCGCTTCCGCGCTGATACCGTTTTGCTGATTATTAAAGCCCGTCGCGATGATAACGACCTCTACCTCGTCCGACATATTTTCGTCGATGCACGCGCCGAAAATGACGTTTGCCGAATAGTCGATAACACCTTTTACAAGGTCAGCCGCCATAACCACTTCGTCAAGGGATAAATCCTTACCGCCGATAATATTCAAAATAACCGAGCTTGCGCCCTCAATCGTGGTGTTAAGCAAAGGACTGCAAACGGCGCAACGCACTGCGTCGGAAATTCTCTTTTCGCCCTTGGCAACGCCGATACCCATATGCGCAAGGCCGCGGCCTTTAAGCGTCGTTTTTACGTCGGCGAAGTCCAAATTGATAAGCGACGGTTTTACGATAAGTTCTGCGATACCGCGGATACCTTGGCGCAAAACCTCGTCTGCGACTTTGAGCGAATCGGAGAAAGAAGTGCCTTTGGGTACGACCTGACGAATTTTATCGTTGGGAATAGTAATGATAGAGTCTACCGATTTACGGAGTTCTTCGATACCCGCCACCGCGTTATCCATTCTGCGTTTTGCTTCAAAGGTAAACGGCAAGGTAACGACTGCAACGGTCAGTATCTTCATTTCCTTTGCAATTTTTGCGATAACGGGAGCTGCGCCCGTACCCGTTCCGCCGCCCATACCTGCGGTAATAAACAAAAGATCGGTATCTTTAAGAGCTTCTTGGATCGCTTCCTTATTCTCTTCCGCCGCCGCTTTCCCGACGTTGGGGTCAGCACCTGCGCCAAGACCTTTCGTGAGTTTTACGCCGATTTGGATTCGGTTGGTCGCCTTGGAGCGAGCCAACGCCTGATTGTCGGTATTGACGACGATATATTCCGCGCTTTTTAAGCCCGATTCGATGAGTCTGTCAACGGCGTTATTGCCTGCGCCGCCGACGCCGATTACTTTGATTTTCGCAACGCCGGAAAGGTTGTTTACCGCAGTTTCCGAAGCGGGCGTGTTATAGGCGTAATCGTTATCGTAATTATTTTGATTATCTCCGTAAAAAGTATTCATTTCTTTCTTCCTCCGATATTGTTAAAAATTCTGCGTAGCCAGCCTTGTTTCTTCCGTTCGGATAAAGCCATATTCAAAAGGGACATCCGTGAAGAAAAATTCGGTTTATCATAATAGGGCAGGTCGGGATATACGATTTCAGTCAACCGATTGAGCCGACGGGAAATATGCTCCGCCGCACCTGCAATTCCGCTGATCCCCTCGCCCGTAACGCCGATAGGGTTGACGGCAAACGCCGCCGTGTGCTTTTCGTGATAGTATTTCGCAAAAAAGTTTTCTACTTTTTCGCACAAAACGTCAAGACTGCATTTGATAACGTCATTTATCCGTTGCACGGAAAAGGACGCGTCCCCTCTCTCGCTTGTCCAAGTAAGTTCTTTGGGAACTCCCCCGCCCGATACGTTGGCGGTTGCTACGATTTCTTCCGCTAAGGCGTAATCGACTTCTAATTCTTCCATTAACGATACGAGAATCGTGCCCAAACCGCAATCAAAGGTTTCTTCGTGCACGATACCGTTACCGTAGATAACGGAAACGGAAGTCGTTAAAAAGCCCATATCGAGCAAAAACGCGTAACCGTCCCTGCGGTTTTCGGGGATAAGGTACAGCGATTGTGCCAAAGTGGTGGGCAAAAATTTGATTTCTTTAAAATCGAGGTCGTTTAATATTTTTGTTGCCGCGTCGTAAAATTCGTCCGAAGTAAAATAATAGCACAGCGCGCCCTTTAACAGCGTTGTGGGTACGCCGTACGTATCGTTCACGTTGAAATATTTACGATTGTCGCCAAGCGTGAAATACATCGCCGAGCGACGGATACACCGTTCTTTTGCAAGTAAATCGTTTAATCCGCTTTCATAGAGCGCGTCGATATCCTGCGCGGATATTTTGCGTTTAGAGGGAAAGGACACGGTATGACCTTTCGTCATAACGGACACGAACGCGGACGGTACGCCGACGTAGATTTCGCCGATTACACCCTCGAAATTTTGACGGACGGAAGTGATTGCTTTCGCTACCGCGCGACGGAAAGAATCCCCGTCGAATAAGCCTTCCGTGGAAAAGCCCTCGTATTTTTCGGTATGACTGTCATAGAGAACGAAGATATCGTTCACGCCCTTTGAGCCGAGGAAAAAGGTAACCTCGTATGACCGTACGTCTAAAACCGCAACGCTTTCGTTTTTCATAAAACTTCTTCCGCCCCGTAAAATGCCGTAGTTACAAACTGTGATATTAAAAATATTATATACTATTTGCAACCGAATGTCAATAAGTTGAGAAAAAAAATCCGCAAAAAAACACGCTCTTTCGCGTGTTTCCTTGTTTTTTTATCATATTTTTGTTTTAAAAGGTTAGTTTTTGCTTAACTCGTCCTTTTCAAAGTAGGCAAACTGTACGCCGTCCGCACCATCGAAAACGGTCAACATTCCCCGCGTTCTATCGCCGTCCGACATACCCGTGTACGCGTTGAACGCAATTTCCGCTTTCTTTTCCGTCTGTACGGACGGGTTGCGGATATACAAAACAACACCCTCTCTTGCGGTGAGTTTTATCGTAACCGTTTGTTGTGAGCTTGCGCCCGTAACTTCGATTTCCGCGATATTTCTGCGAATCCCGTTTAAAAGCGACGAGGTCTTTTGGCAAAAGGCAAGCACGTAGGAAAGGCGTTCGTCCCCCTCGATTTTTTGACCTTTTTGCCCTGAAACGGAAAGTCCTTTTATTAAAATATTTTTTGCCGTGCCCGTTTTGTCGGAACGGTTATGATAGTCGTTTCTTATACCGAGCACCGTACCGTCACCGCCAAGGATATAATACGACTGCGCCGTTTCGTCGCAAGCGATCGCGTATACCTCTTCGTCTTCCGATATATTAACAATCAGGCGGTTCGGATAGCTCTTTTCCACGGCGGTCAAGCGGAAATACGGGAATTGCGCCACCGTGGACGAAGCGATTTCGTCGTCTGCAAAAAAGGTGCTCTGCTCTTTATAGCGTTCAGTAAGTATTTTTTGCAATTCCGCCGCCTCGGCTTTGGCTTCCTCGGACACGGTATTTGCGCAAACGAACACCTCGTCGATACGGTATACGCTGGAAACCCCAAGCAATACCGACGATAAAAAGACGAGCACCGTCATTACGATCACAAGCACGTTTTTTGTCCGCATTATCTTAATCCTCTTTGGTAGTAGTTTGTTGTAAGGCTATCGCTTATATCCGTACCCGACGGATTTTCGCACCAAGCTTTTTAAGCTTATATTCAAAATCGGCATACCCTCTGTCGATATGGGAAAGGTCGAGTACTTCGCACTGCCCTTCCGCTTTTAAGGACGCCACGACGAGCGCCGCGCCGCCGCGAAGATCGCTTGCCGTTACTTTTGCACCGTGCAGGCTCTCCACACCGCGCACGACTGCCGTTCTGCCACGAACGATGATATCCGCGCCCATTCGTTTTAATTCCGCCGCGTATCTGTACCGCGTTTCGAAAAGATTTTCAACGATGAGCGAAGTACCGCTTGCCGTAGCACAAAGCGCGCAATACTGCGCCTGCATATCGGTAGGAAAACCCGGGAAAGGACTCGTTTCGATTAAATCGACCGCATGCAGTTTCCCGTCGCTCCGTAATATTATTTTATCATTTTTCGTATGTATTTTGCAACCGTTTTCACGCAATTTATGTAAAAGTGCCGCAATATTTTCAGGCGGAAC
>JAZNDR010000058.1:0-14858 GCA_045588185.1 Candidatus Scatosoma sp.
CATGGCTACGATCCGACTTTGAAAATTTTCACAAGTCCGTTTTCAACGGCTTTTAAGTAAATATCCTGCGTCGCGGGAATGACGATTGCGCGGACGCGTTTTGCTACCTTTTTACCTTTTAAAATTTCCGCCGCTTCCGCTTGGATAATGCGTAAATTTTCGGTGTTTTCCAGCACCGATTTCATTTCGCGGTGATAGGCGTTTTTATCCGACTGCGCGCGGAGCGACTGTACCGCCGCGCCCTTGCCCACGTTGAGCATACGGATTTGCAAAGCGGTATTATCCGCGACGATCCCCATTTCCCCGCCGAGCGCGTCTATCTCGCGTACGAGATGTCCCTTTGCCGTACCGCCGATAGAGGGGTTGCAGGGCAGGAATGCGATACTGTCGAGGTTTAAAGTCAAAAGCGCGGTTTTCATACCCGTGCGCGCTAACGCAAGGGCTGCCTCGCACCCTGCGTGCCCTGCGCCGACGACTACCGCGTCCGCGGCATATTCCAAAAACGAAACGGAATTTAACATACTTACTTCTTCAAAACAATGTTCTTAATATCGTCTATTTCTTTTGCGATTTTATCGTTGAGCTTTTCCAAGTTTTCCATTTTATCGCGGGCGTACATAATGGTCGTATGATCCCGCCCGCCCAGCGTTTTGCCGATAAAGTCGAGGGGCAGGGAAAGCATTTCGCACATCAGATACGCGCAAATTTGCCGTGCCTTGGCAAGGTCGGCTTTTTTGCCCTTGCCGAGTAAGTCTTCTTTCGATTGCTTAAAATAAGAGCATACCGCGGAGATGATTTTATCGGGCGTTACGTCCTCTTGCTCCTCGCTTTCGCCAACCGCCTCGTTCAAGGCAAGCTTCGCCAACGAGAGGGTAATAGGTTCTTCGTGCAGCTTGCTCGCAAAAATGACTTTCGTCAGTCTGCCTTCCAGCGTACGCACGTCGTGCCCCGAATTTTGCGCGAGGAATTCCAACACGTCGTCGGGTACTACGCATTTTCTATCGAGCGCTTTGCGTTTTAAAATAGCGATTTTCGTTTCTGTGGAGGGCGGTTGGATATCCGCGATCATACCGCCTTCGAAACGGGTGCGCAGTCTGTCTTCCAAGGTCGCGATTTCTTTCGGCGGACGGTCGGAAGTGAGTACGATTTGCTTATTTTGCGCCGACAGCTCGTTGAAGGTATGGAAAAATTCTTCCTGTACCTGCGTTTTGTTTTTCAAAAACTGCACGTCGTCGATCATTAAAACGTCCACGTTTCTGTAATGTAAACGGAATCGCGCGCCGTTCTTTTGCGTAATGGAGTCGATAAACTCGTTTAAGAAATTTTCACAAGTGGTATAAAGCACTTTTCTTTCGGGCGAACGCACGGCGATATCGTTCGCGATTGCGTGCATAAGGTGGGTTTTCCCCAAGCCCGATTCCCCGTAGATAAACAGCGGGTTAAAGGTTTCCCCGGGATTCTCCGCCACCGATTTTGCCGCGGCGTAAACGAATTTCGTGCCGGGCCCGACGACGAACGAATCGAAAGTAAAGCTTTTATTGATAGGGGAAGGCGTAAAGCTATCGAACGCGTCTTCTTCCGCTTCCGCAGTGAATACGCTGCTGCCGTCTACGACGAGTCGGAAATCGGACACGCCGAGATCGCATTTTACAATCGCCTCGCGCAGCTTGTCCGCAAACTTGTTCATAATCGAAGTTGCGTTCAGGTCGGAAGAGCATTTCAAAACGATCTTTCTGCCCATGATATCCACGGGTTCGAGATCTTTGATAAGGTGATTATAGGAAATGGGCGGAATTAGGTTTTGTGCCCGTTCGCTGATTTGTTTCCACACGTATTGAAGCTGCGTACTCTCTGCCATAATTATTTATCCCCTGTTTTTTTGTATTTTACCGTCTATAACCTTGAAATTTGAAAAATTATTTGATATAATTATAATACAAAACGAAAGGAAAAGAAAGCGATTTCGGGCGGTTTTTTTAAGGATTATGCAAATAAAAAAATTATTCCTTCAAAATTTCAGAAATTACGAGCGGGAAACGTTTGTGTTTTCCGACGGACTGAACGTGCTTTTCGGCAAAAACGCGCAAGGGAAAACCAACTGCGCCGAAGCCGTTTTTTACCTTTGCACGGGCGCGTCGCTCCGTATCCGCCACGATAAACAGCTTGTGAAAATGGGCGAGGAACAAGCCAACATCACAGCCGAAGCGGAAAACCGTTACGGCAAAGTAACCATAGAAGCGGATATTTTCGAAAACAAGCGTGAGCTCCGCGTCAACGGCACCCGTATCGCCAAAAACGCCGACCTCATGGGGCATATCAACGGCGTGTTTTTCTCTCCGCGGGAATTACGGCTCATTCAAGACGGACCAGACGAAAGACGGCGGTTTATGAATATTTCCATTTCTCAAAGTGCTCCCGCCTATTATACCGCACTTTTGCGCTATAATAAAATCCTCGACCAACGCAACGCGCTTCTTAAAAATCCCGACTATTCCTTAGTGCTCGACACCCTGCCCGTTTGGGACGAACAGCTTTGCAAGTACGCCGCGACCATCGTCAAAAAACGCGCCGAATTTTTGGAAAAGCTCGCTCCGTACGCAAAAGAGTTACATTCGTATTTGACGGACGGCGCGGAAGAATTATTGCTTCGTCCCGATAAAAAATACGAGGGGGACGAGGAAGAAATTTCCAAAACGCTACTCCGTAAGCTTTCGGGAAATTACGACAAGGATTTGCGGTTGGGTTTTACGACGGTAGGCCCGCACCGCGACGATTTGGATATTCTCATTTCAGGGATAGACGCTAAGGCGTACGCCTCGCAAGGGCAAACCCGCACGGCGGCACTGTCCATGAAGCTTGCCGAGGTACAAATTTTCAAAGAGCTTTCGGGCGAATACCCCATTCTTATTCTCGACGACGTGATGAGCGAGCTCGATTTGCCCCGCCGAAAAAAGCTGTTACAGCGTATTCACGGCATACAAACGCTGCTTACCTGCACCCACGCCGAACGGGTTTTGTACGGCACAGAGTGTAATAAAATCCGTATTGAAAGCGGACATATCAAAGAATAAAGACCGCTCGATTGCTCCATACTGTGAAAGGGTACGGAAAAATGAGCAAAAGACAAAAAATCATCGTAAAATTACTCGCGCCCGCGTTTGCGGGCGCGTATCTTTTATCGGGCGTTGCGTCCATTGTAAAAGCGAACGCTTCGCCCGCTTGGGAAACGCTTTCTTCGTACACCACCTATTTTAATACCGAGGATAAAGGTCGTTGCGGAAACATCGCCACCGCCGCTTCGCTTATCGACGGTATCACGGTGCAGGCGTACGGGGAATTTTCCTTTAACCAAACGGTGGGCAGACGTACGGCGGAAGCGGGCTTTCATCAAGCCAAAATTATCGTCAACGGCGAGTATGTATTAGGTGTGGGCGGGGGCGTGTGCCAAGTGAGCACCACCCTTTATAACGCCGCGCTTAAATCGGGTTTGGAAGTCGTGGAATTTCACCCCCATTCCCTGCAAGTGCCCTACGTTGCGCCCTCGCGCGACGCGATGGTGTCCTCGGAAAGCGACTTGAAACTTTTTAATCCCTACGACCACGCCGTGCGCTTGCAGGCGACCGTGTTCGACGGGGGCGTCCGCGTTGCCTTTTTCGGTAAAAACGAGGGGGACAGGTACGAGATTACTTCGTCCGTATTAGAGGAAATTCCACCGCCTCCGCCTATCGTGAAAGAGGGGACGACGGAAGAGATATTGCGTTCGCCCAAGAACGGGGTAAAAAGCGAGGCGTATATCGAACGCTACCGCGGGGATAAGCTTCTTTCCCGAAAACGCCTGCGCAAGGACGAGTATCGCCCCGTACAGGGAATACTCGTCAAAAAAATCGGAAATCCGCCCGATTAAATTGCTTCAAACGATTGTGTTTTCTTCGAAAAAATGTTATAATAAAAGAGTATAAAATCGGGAAAAGTACAGTCTGCCGTTTTCGGAGACAAAAAACGGCTTTTCCTTAACCAAAGGCAGGTTGATTATGGAGAGAATACAACTGAAAGAACTTAACTTAAACCTTTCCGCATACGATGGAAAAGCGGTTACGGTAGCGGGCTGGGCAAGAACCATTCGCGATTCGAAAGCGTTTGGCTTTATCGAGCTGAACGACGGCAGCTGTTTTAAAAGCACGCAAATCGTGTTCGAGCGGGCTATTTTAAACAATTACGACGAAATCGCGCACACCAACGTCGGCGTGGCGCTTATCGTCAAGGGCACGGTCGTGCTCACGCCCGAAAATAAACAGCCGTACGAAATAAAAGCAACGGAAATCGTCGTAGAGGGAGAATCCACGCCCGATTATCCTTTGCAGAAAAAACGCCATTCGATTGAATTTTTACGCGAGATTGCGTATTTAAGACCGAGAACCAACCTCTTCGGCGCGGCGTTTAGAATCCGCAGCGAGGCGGCTATCGCCATTCATAAATTCTTTAACGACCGCGGGTTCGTGTACGTGCACACCCCCATTATCACGGGGAGCGACTGCGAGGGCGCAGGCGCAATGTTCCAAGTAACGACGCTCGATCTGACGGCGGAAAAGAAAGCGGGCGAGCCCGATTACAAGGAAGATTTCTTCGGTAAAAAAGCGGCGCTTACGGTATCGGGACAGCTCAATGCCGAAACTTATGCGATGGCGTTTGGCAACGTATATACCTTCGGCCCCACCTTCCGTGCGGAACATTCCAACACGGCGCGCCACGCGGCGGAGTTTTGGATGATCGAGCCGGAAATGGCGTTCTGTGATTTGGCAGGGGATATGGATATTGCGGAAGCGATGGTAAAATACGTCATCGACTACGTATCCGAAACCTGTAAGGACGAATTAAACTTCCTCAATCAATTCGTGGATAAGGGCTTGTTAGAGCGTTTGAAGAACGTATCGGAAAACGCGTTCGTCCGTCTGACTTATACCGACGCGATTGAGATTTTGAAGAAGAACGCGGATAAATTCGACGACAAAAACATTTTCTGGGGCAAGGATTTACAGAGCGAGCACGAGCGGTTCTTAACGGAACAGGTATACCAAAAGCCCGTATTCCTGACCGACTACCCGAAAGAAATCAAGGCGTTCTATATGAAGCAAAACCCCGACGGAAAAACGGTTGCGGCGGCGGACTTGTTAGTTCCCGGCATCGGCGAGCTGGTCGGCGGTTCGCAAAGAGAGGAGAATTACGACAAACTGTATAACCGTATCAAGGAGCTGGGTATGAACCCCGAGGATTATTCGTGGTATCTTGATTTACGCAGATACGGCGGAACGACGCACAGCGGGTTCGGTTTGGGCTTTGAAAGAATGGTTATGTATCTCACGGGTATTTCGAATATCCGCGACGTCCTGCCGTACCCTCGAACCTTCGGCGACTTGAAATATTAAGCGGGTGCAACATCTTCACATTTTATTACGAGGAACAATTATGACGAAAATTATCATCGACGCAATGGGCGGCGATTACGCACCCAAACAACAGGTAGCAGGTGCGGTAAACGCTCTGCAAAACGATAAAGATTTGTATTTGATTTTGGTCGGCGACGAAGCGCAAATCAAAGCCGAACTCGCTGATAAACAGTACGACGAAAACCGCCTCGAAATCGTACATACCACGGAAACGATCGGTATGGAAGAAATCCCGACGAAAGCGGTCAAAACGAAAAAGGATTCCTCGCTCGTCGTGGCGTTCCGTATGCTCAAAGAGGGCAAGGCGGACGGACTCGTTTCTTCCGGCTCAACGGGAGCGGTACTGACGGCAGGCGTACTTATTTTGGGCAGATTAAAGGGCGTTTCCCGTCCCGCGCTCTGTCCTACCATTCCCAATTATAGAGGGGAAAACACTTTCCTTTGCGATTGCGGAGCAAACCTCGAATGTAAGCCTATCAATCTCATTCATTTCGCGGTCATGGCGACGGCGTACGCACAGGCGGTGTACGGCGTGGAAAAACCCCGCGTAGGACTGCTCAATAACGGTACGGAAGACCATAAAGGCTTACTGTTACAGCAGGAAACGCACGCGCTTTTGAAAGAGATAGACTGTATCAATTACACGGGCAACGCGGAAGCGCGCGAACTGATGTACGGTGAAATCGACGTTATGGTCGCGGACGGGTTCACGGGCAATATCGCAATGAAGGCGGTAGAGGGCTGCGGAAAAACCGTTTCTACCATTTTAAAAAGAGAATATAAGCGCAATCTTTGGACGAAAATTTGCGCCCTGCTTTCTTCGGGCGTTATTAAAAATATCAAAGGCTCGCTCGATTACGAGAGTAAGGGCGGGGCGATGTTCCTCGGCTTGAATAAAGCGGTGGTAAAGGGACACGGTAACTCGAAAGCCCGTGCGTTTGAAGTGTGCATACAGCAAGCGGCAAGCGCGGTCAAAGGGGATATGGTCGGTAAAATGAAGACGATGATAGACGCCGTCAATATCGACGCCCTCGCAAAACCCGCCGAAGCAACGGCGGAAAACGGAGCGCAATAAAATGGCGTTTCCGTATGCGGAAGTCGAACAAAAGCTCGGCTATACCTTCCACAATAAAAAACTGTTGGAGCAGGCGTTTACCCATTCGTCCTATTCCAACCGCTACGGCGTAGAAAATAACGAACGGTTGGAATATCTCGGCGATTCGGTGTTACAGCTCGTCGTTACCGAATGGCAGTATAGAAACGAGCCGCGCGTATCGGAAGGAAAACTGACGGCGAAACGGCAAAAGCTCGTTTGTAAGGACGCGCTCGATAGTGCGGTGGACGCACTCGGGATTTGGGGATACCTGCTTGCTTCGGGTACGGAATACAACGTGCGCGGAAAGGCGAAATCAAGCTTGTTCGAAGCGGTAACGGCGGCGATTTATTTGGACGGCGGTTACAAGCAGGCGAAGAAATTTATCCTCGAACACGGGAACGTGCATTTTGACGTGCAGGCGGGCAATCCCAAGGGCGAGCTGAAAGAGTTTTTGGAAAAGCGGGGGGTGGAAGAACCCGTGTACCGCGTGGAAAAGACGGGCAAGGACAATAGTCCGTATTTCCATTGTACCGTTTACGCGCTCGGCGAAAGCGCGAAAGGGGACGGCAGGACGAAAAAGGAAGCGGAAGCCACTGCGGCGGCACGCCTTTTATGGGAGCTGCAACGAAAGGACGAACTCCCCAAAAAAAAGAGAAAAAAATAAAGTATATAGCACATATATAACAAGGAGTACATTTTGGATTTAAAGGAAATACGACTCGTCGGCTTTAAATCGTTTGCCGACAAAACGACAATCCGTTTCGAAGAGGGGGTTACCTGTATCGTAGGCCCTAACGGTTGCGGAAAGAGTAACGTCGCGGACGCGGTGCGCTGGGTGCTGGGTGAGCAGTCGGCGAAATCTTTGCGCGGCAGTAATATGCAGGACGTTATCTTCGGCGGTACGCTGGAACGCAAACCGCAATCGGCTTGCGAGGTAACGCTCGTATTCGATAACACGAACCGCATTTTCGATATCGACGTGCCCGAAGTGGCGATGACCCGCCGTTTGCAAAAATCGGGCGAGGATAAGTTCGAAAGTAAATACCTTATCAATAACCAACCGAGCCGTTTAAAGGACTTGGTTGCGCTTTTCCACGGTATCGGCTTGGGGAAAGAGGGGTATTCGATTATCGGTCAGGGTAAGGTAGAGCAAATTATGAACGCCAAGCCCGAAGACCGCCGTTTGATTTTCGAAGAAGCGACGGGGCTTATGGTGTATAAATCCCGTAAGCAGGAAATCGAAAGAAAGATAGAGGATTCCAACGAGAACCTGTTTATTTACAGTCAGCGTATCGACGAGGCGCAACGCCGTTTAGGGCCGCTTTCCAAGCAGGCGGCGGCGGCAAAGGAATACAACGAATATTCCGAAGCCCTCAAACTCAACGAGGCGAATACTTATATCTACCGTTACGAGAACGCGAAAAACGAAAAGAGCAAATATAAAAAGGATATTGCGACGATTTCCGATAAAATTATCGACCTCAATACGCAAATCGAGCTTATCAACCGCAGGTTAGACGAAAACCGCGAGAAGATAGGACAAGCCGACCTGCGTTTGAGCGAGCTCAACGATAAGCGCGTGGAGCTGTCGGTAGGCAACGAAAGAAAGGACGGCGAACTTCGTCTTGCGCGCGAGCGTATCAAAACCTACCGTTCGCAAATAGAAGCGGCGGAGGAAATGCTGGCGGCGAGCAAAACGCGTATCGGCGAAATCGACGACGAGATCGCGTTGACGGAAAGAAAGAATATAGAGGATAGTAAACGCATTACCGAACTGGAAACGCAAATAGAAGTGTTGCGTTCGGCGGTGAGCGCACTCGATAAAAAGATAGAAGTATTTGAAAAACTGTCGGACGAAAACCGTTTAAATCAGCTTTCGACGGCGGACGACTTATCCGAATTAAAGAAAAACCTCGGTACGCTGACGGCGAGAATGGAAGCGGTCAAGGATAGAATTTCCGAGCTGGATATCGCGCTCAAAAAGACGGAGGAGAGAAAGGAACGGCTTTCCGACGAACTCAATTCCGTGCGTAAAGACCTTGCAAAACTTCGTAAAATGACCTCGTCGGGTATGCAGGAGTTTGAGGAAAAGCAAGAAGAAGCGCGCGAAATGCAGCTTACGATCAACGATTTCAATCAGGAATTGTTCAACGCGAACGGGCAAATTGCTTCACTTCGAGAAAATCTCGAAATGTATATCAGTTTGAAAAACCGTTTCGAGGGCTATAAAGAATCCGTACGCCGTTTGCTTTCCATTTCCAAAACGAACACGGAAGTGGGCAAGCACTTGCGCGGTGCGCTTGCGGACGTGGTATCCACCGAGCAGAAATATGAAACGGCGATAGAAACGGCGTTCGGCGGTGCAATGCAAAATATCGTAACGCCCACGGCGGACGACGCGAGATTTTTAATCGAATATTTAAAGCGTACGGGCGGCGGTATCGTTACTTTCCTGCCCGTGGCAAGCATGCGTCCCCGTCCCGATTCCCGCGAGATAAGACGGGCTTTGGACGAACGCGGTGCGATGGGGCTTGCAACTGAGCTCGTGCATTACGACGAATATTATTATAACGTCATTTCCAATCTGTTGGGGAATACGCTCATTTGCGACAATATCGCCAACGCAACGGCGATTGCAAAGAAGTACGGAAACCTCTTTAAAATCGTAACGCTCGACGGCGACTTGATTGCTACGAGCGGTTCAATGACGGGCGGCAGCCGCGGTAAAAACACCGGTTCTTTACTTTCCAACGAACGTAAGATACAGGAATGTAAAGAGAATATCGCCCGTAAGCAAAAGTATATCGAAAAGCTGAAAACGGCGATTGCGAACAGCGAAAAAGCGCGCGCGGAAGCGGAAGCGGAAGTGGACAAGCTTCGCGAAAAATACCAAGGCGCAAACAGCGAAATCGCAGGGCTTTTACAGCGCGAAACGGCGCTTTCGCAACAGCTTAGCGAAGCGGAAAGCGATATCGAAACCTACGCGCAAGCGGTGGAAGAACTCCGTTTCAAGTTAAAGGAATTGCAATCGGAAGAAGCAAATTCGTCGATGAGCGAGGAAGAAATCATTTCCCGTCAGCGCGGTGCGAAAGAGCAAATGGAAAACCAACGCAGTCAGTGCGATTCGTTCAAAGAGGAACGCGCGGAAAAGAGCGAAACGCTCAGAAAAGCGGAGCTCGAATACGCGGCGTTGCGTTTGGCTGTGGACAAGCAAGCGGAAACGGTTGCTCGGTTGACGGTGGAAAAGGAAGAGCTCGTCAAGCGTATTTTGGATATGGAATACGAAAAGACGGACGCGCAAACGAGGCTCAACGGCTTGGAAGCGGAAGCGGCGGAAAAGGAGCTGACCGACGAGGAAAAGGCGGCGGTACAGGCGATCGTGGACGAAATTACCCGCATTTCCAAGGAAAAGGAAGAGATAAACGCACGGCAAATGGCGCTCGACGAGGAAAAGACTTCGTTACAGGAAACGCTGACCAAGCAGAGCGACAAGCGGTATAAATGCGAGTTGGAAATTTCCAAAATCGACACCAACCTTGAAAATTTGCGGTTGCGCGTGGAAGAGGCGTACGGGCTCGATTACGAGGGCTGTTTGCCGATGAGAAGAGAGGACTTCAACGCGGAAGAAGCGGCGCAGACGATTACGGCGTTAAAGCGCAAAATCACGATGCTCGGCGCGGTGAACCCGAACGCGGTAGAAGAATACGAATACGAAAAAACGCATTGCGACGAAATGGTAACGCAACGCGACGATTTGCAAAAAGCGATTGACGATTTGCAGTCCGCACTTGACCAAATCCGTGCGGAGATGTTGCGTATTTTCAACGAAGGCTTTGACAAAATCAACGAAAACTTCAAAATTACCTTCAAAGAACTGTTCGGCGGCGGTAAGGCGGAGTTGCAGATACACTACGAGGACGGCGAAGACCCGTTAAACGCAGGTATTGAAATCGTGGCTTGTCCCCCGGGGAAAAAGCTGACGAAGATATCGCTGTTATCGGGCGGTGAAAGAGCGTTGACGGCGATTGCGATTCTGTTTGCAATTTTGCGTTCGCACCCGATGCCGTTCTGTATTCTCGACGAAATAGAAGCGGCGCTTGACGACGCGAACGTGGATAGATTTGCCTCGTACTTAAAGCGGTTTGCGGAAGAAACGCAATTCATCGTCATTACGCACAGAAAGCCGACGATGAACCAAGCGGACAGCCTGTTCGGCGTAACGATGCAGGAAAAAGGCGTTTCGAAAATCGTTTCGGTGAAATTAGCAGAGGTAGAGAGTAAGCTCGGCGCAGGTACAGTTGAATAAGCGGGTGCGACCCGCAACGGAGTCTTTCTATCTTTCTGCGAGGCTTAGGATAAACGGTAGCGTTTCCCGATTAGAAGTCAAGAAACTTAGTTTCTTGTCAGGGGTGTGGGGGCGGAAGCCCCTACATGAGTAGCCCCAAGTAGCAAATCTTTGATTTGCCAAACACCGCGTAAGCGGTCAACGCAAGTTTTTCTTGCGCCAGTAGATAAAAGGAACAATTATGGGATTATTCGGTAAACTTTTCGGTGCGCTGAAAAAGACGAAAACGGCGTTTTCGGAGAAACTTCGCGTACTGTTTTCCAAAAATAAACTCGGCAACGAGTTTTATGAAGAGCTTGAAGAGATACTCATTTCCTCGGACGTGTCGGTAACGACGGCGGAAGAGGTCGTTGACCGCGTGAAAGCGCAGGCGATTTCCGAAAAGCTCAAAGACGAGGCGTACGTTACGGACCTGCTTCGCGGCGTGCTTACGGAAATGTTAGAGGAATCGGAAGTAGAGCCGCCCTCGTATCCTTGCGTTATTATGCTCGTGGGTGTAAACGGCGTGGGGAAAACGACGACGGTGGGAAAATTAGCGCACTATTTCCTTTCCAAAGGCAAAACGGTAACGGTCGCGGCGGCGGACACTTTCCGCGCGGCGGCAAGCGAACAGCTTTCCATTTGGGCGGAACGCGCAAAGGTGCGTATCGTTAAGCACGAAGAGGGGAGCGACCCCTCGGCGGTTATTTTCGACGCGGTATCATCCGCGAAAGCCAAGAAAACGGACGTCGTAATCGTGGACACGGCGGGCAGACTGCACGTAAAAGACAATTTAATGAACGAACTGCGTAAAATGGATAGAGTGGTTAAACGCGAATATCCCGAAGCGGACTTCTTAAAACTGCTCGTGCTCGACGCAACGACAGGTCAGAACGCCGTCAACCAAGCGCGGGTATTCGACGAGGCGGTAGAATTAGACGGTATCGTTTTAACGAAGCTGGACGGTACGGCGAAAGGCGGTTTCGTGTTCTCGTTATCTTCCGAGCTTTCCCTGCCCGTCATTTTCGCAGGCGTCGGTGAAAAAATGGACGATTTAGAATTCTTTGACAGTAAAGAGTTTGTGAACGCTATTTTATAAATAAATGTAAAATGCAAAATTATAGTAAAATTATTCAATTATTTTGCATTCTAAATTTTGCATTTCTTACGCAAAAGGCGTGAGAAGGAGCACTTATGTCCCACATTATCGAATGTGAAAATTTAACGAAAAAATACGGGGATTGCCTTGCGCTTAACAGTTTAGAGCTTCGTATTCCCGACAAGGGCGGAATCGTCGCGCTGTTAGGTCCTAACGGCAGCGGCAAGACCACCTTTATCAAGCTTTTGACGGGGTTGCTTTCGCCTACGGCGGGCACGGTGCGTATTGCGGGCAAGAGCGTGGGCGTGGAAACCAAGTCCATCGTTTCCTACCTCTCCGACGCACATTCCCTTAATAATAAATATACGGTAATGCAACAGCTTGAATATTTCAATGATTTCTTTACCGATTTCGACAAAGAAAAAGCGATCCGTATGATTCACGAGCTGGGCGTGGACGAAAAGAAAAAGGTAAAATCACTGTCCAAAGGCACGAAAGAAAAGCTGTCGCTTATCCTTACGCTGTCGAGAAACGCACGCGTGTTCATTCTCGACGAGCCGATAGCCGGCGTTGATCCCGCCGCCCGCGATTACATATTACAGACAATTCTTTCGCATAAGAACGAAAACTCGACTATGATTATCAGCACACATTTGATTGCGGAAATAGAAGAATATTTCGACTACGTGCTGTTCTTAAAAGAGGGCAACGTTGTTTTACACGGCGGTGCGGACGAAATTCGCGAGCGCGAAGGGAAAACGATAGACGCGCTGTTCCGGGAGGTGTTCAGATGGATATAAATAAAAAAGAAACCGAACCCGTATTTGCGGAATTTGAAAAAGACCCCCAAGCCCCCGCAAGCGAAACGCCCGTGGGAGCGGCGGAAGAACAGGTTGCCGTAGAAGAAATTGCGGCGACGGAAGCTCCCGAAGCCGAAGCGAAACCCGTTTTCTTTCCGTTCCCCGAAAGCGACTACAATAAAAAGGGCGAACTGAAAAAGGTACGGGGCAGAATGCTCAAAAAATTATTAAAATACGAATTTCGCGCCATTTTCCCCGCGCTGTCTATCGGCGTGGCGATACTGTTCGGCTTGACGGTGCTGATGATTATTCTGCTCAACGTACAGCTGAACGAAAACTTGGCGATTTTCACCGTACTTTCGGCACTGCTGTATATCTATGCGCTCGTTGCTATCATCTTTGTCGGAGCGGGGATAGCGATTAGCAGGTATAATAAAAATTTCTTTAAGGAAGAGGGATATTTGACTTTCAGTATTCCCGCTTCTATGGAAGAACACACGCTTGCAAAGCATATAAGCGGTATTCTTTCCACTTTAATCGGTATCGTAGCTTCGCTCATCAGCTTGTTGGTGCTGTTTGCGTTCGGTCTTGACGGCCTGCTTTCGATATTTCAAGGTATGGAAATCACGATAGGGAATCCCGTTTCGTTCGTATTCGAAGTAATCGAGGGCGTGATTATCTTCGCGGAAACGCTGGCGGCGATTTTCTGTGTGGCGGGCGCGCTTACCTGCTGGGGACAGAAATTCAAAAGAAAACGCTCTATCGTGTTCCGTGTGCTGATTGCTTATATCATTTTTATGGTTTTGGAATCGTTGCTTTTAACGACGCTGAATTTTGCGTTTATCGACTTTTTCTATACCACGGCGGGCATACATATTTCCAACTGCCTGCAAATACTCTTTAATGCGGGCGTAATCGTGTTCAGTTTTTGGTACGAAACGCGGTATTTAAAGAAAAAACTCAATCTCAAATAAAGAATACTTATGAAAATAGATATTTTAACGCTGTTTCCCGAAATGTTTTCGGCAATGCAAGAAAGCATTTTAGGCAGAGCGCAAAAGGACGGAAAAATCGAAATCAATATCGTAAACCTGCGCGACTATACCGAGGATAAGCATTTGAAATGCGACGATTATCCTTTCGGCGGCGGCGCGGGTATGGTTATGATGCCCCAGCCCATCGGCAGCGCGATTGAAGCACTCGACCCCGAGCATAAAGCCCGCCGAATCTATATGTCACCCAAAGGCGAGGTGTTCCGTCAGCAAAAGGTTTTCGAACTGCTCGAATACGGGCATTTGATACTGCTTTGCGGACATTACGAGGGGGTTGACCAACGAGCGATAGACTTATTTATCGACGAGGAAATTTCCATAGGCGACTACGTATTGACGGGGGGTGAGTTGCCCGCAATGGTAGTAGCCGATTGCGTATCGCGGTACGTGGACGGCGTGATCAGCGCGTCGTCGCTCGTGGACGAAAGCTTTTCGGAAAACCTGCTTGAATATCCGCAGTACACCCGCCCGCAGGAATACAGGGGCTTGACCGTCCCCGAAGTATTACGTAGCGGCGACCACGCCAAGGTAGACAAATGGCGCAGAGAGCAAGCGATAGAGCTGACGAAAAAACGCAGACCCGATTTATTAAAATAAAAGGACAAAATAATGAAAAACATACAATGGTTCCCGGGGCATATGACGAAGGCGATGCGCGATATGGAAGCCAAGCGCGACCTTTGCGACGGTATCGTATGCGTGCTCGATGCCCGCGCGCCTATCGCTTCGGTGAATAAAAATTTCAAAAAGATATTCGGGGAGAAGCCCGTACTCTACGTGCTGAACAAAGCCGACCTTTCCGACGCGTCGAAAACGGACGGTTTTTTAAAACTGTTTGAAAGCAAGGGCAAGTATTGCGTGAAGTGCGATTCCACAAATCCCTCTTCCAAACGGCTGTTGTTACAAAAGCTGAACGATATCACGCAAGAAAAGCGCGCCCGCGCGGAAGCCAAAGGCGTGAACCGCACTTTTCGGTTTATGGTGGCAGGCATACCGAACACAGGCAAAAGCACACTCGTTAATTTAATAAGTGGACAAAAACG
>JAZNDR010000059.1:0-2106 GCA_045588185.1 Candidatus Scatosoma sp.
GGCATCGAACTGGCCATTGCCCACCTCATTGTTGGCGCCGTGTTCTGCGTCACCATCATTGGCATTCCTTTTGGCATGCAACACTTCAAACTGGCCAAGCTTGCCATCCTTCCTTTCGGACAGACGCCGAAGAGTAAAGAATAGCAAAAATTAAAACAGACTTCCACTCCACAGCATCTGCAAAAAGTCGTGGACATAAACTAATTCGACGTCGTCATTTTTACGATTGATACGATCGAGCGAAACCATTATCTTTCGGAAATCAGGATAATCAGCGCCAAACGACTTCAATCCCTTTAAATGACGCGGTTTGACTTCTTCTACCGACTTAATTTCAATGGCCAATCGGGCCTCTTCAAGCACCACATCCACCTCGATACCCGTATGCGTCCTCCAATAGGCCAATCGTTCCGTCTTTTGGCGATAACCGATATACGCAATTAATTCCTGCACCACAAAATGCTCGAAAGCATGCCCATACTGAGGAGTACCACGTTGCAAAGATGTTTGCCGAAGCAAGTATTGCGCCAACCCCACATCAAAATAATAAAAACGAGGTGCTTGCACTAATTTCCGCTTCATCACCTTCGTGTAGGCAGGAATCATGTACCCGATAAGAGTATCTTCCAATATTCCGAAATAGGCTTTTATCGTTTGCGAACTAACACCGCAATCCGAGGCAATATTTGTATAATTAACAATTTCCCCATTTGTCAACGCGGCAACTTCCAAAAAACGCTGGAAACTTTCCAAATTGCGCACCAAAGCCTCTTCACGCACCTCTTCACGCAAATACGCATCTACATAAGCAGTCAGCAACCTACGAGGATTCTTGGACAAATAGTGCGTTGGCAACATACCATGCAGCAAAGCTCGATCAAGATCAAAAGAGGGTATTTCAGCACTAACCAAAGGATACAAATAACAGGGATACGCTCTTCCCCCCAACGTATTATACCCTTTGCGTTTCAGTTTACGAGCGCTCGAACCACATAGCACAAATACCAGCCCTTTTTCCGAAATAAGCCGATGGACTTCGTTCAACAATTCAGGAACTTCGGGAATTTCATCAATTACAACGATTTCATCTCGCGACTTTCCAGAAAGCATTTCATAAAGCAGCGACGGACGGCGCTGAAAACGCATCCGCAATTCAGAATCCAACAAATCAATAAAAACAGCTTTAGGAAATTGCGCACGCAACAAAGTACTTTTTCCTGTCTGACGAGCTCCAAACAAGAATATAGAAGTGTCAATTTCTTGATTTAAAACAGGGTAACGTTCAAACATAACATCCATTCCGTTAATTTTCACCTACAATTTTCATGGAAATTTTCAAGCATCACTTAAGATTTTCCATGAAAATACGCAGCAAATATACCCATATTTCGCTAAACAACAAACATTTTACGATATTTCCCACAAAAAAAGTCTCTTTACATCTCATTCCGCAACAGACTTATATTTACCCAAGACCTTTTCCATCAAGAAAATCGAAGTAGGTATCATAGTCAACTTTCATAGATATATGATTCAACTTATTCCGTACAAGAAATGGAAGTGTTAAAATTGAGAGTGGAAATATAGTAAAATCGAGTCAACCTTTTTTAGGAAAAGACAGTATATAACGTAATAGTCTAATGCACGCAATTTGTTCCGCCGATGCACCGAATGCGTTCGGTGCATCGACGGAATTCGTTCGGCAGAAATATTTAGCCTTAAGGGAAAAATTATTTTCCCTTAAGGCTAAATAATATATTTCAGTTATAACAGTTTCAGTTTTTTTCTGCGCCATGCGTTTCTCTAAACTTGCTTCCAACTCCTTTTGGAGGGGGAATATAGGTAGGTAAATAAATAACTGAAACTGATATAACTGTTATTGTTAAGAATAATCGTTTATGGATACAAAAAAAGCGGCTGACTAATTTTAGTCAACCGCTTTTAGTTATTAAAGATTTCTATTAACCTTGTACAGGAATCTTTTCAATGCGACGAGCATGACGACCGCCTTCGAACGGAGTGTTGAAGAACTTAGTCAAAATCTTGTCGGCTTCGTTGTTTGTAACGAAACGACCTGGCATTACAAGCACGTTAGCATCGTTGTGT
>JAZNDR010000060.1:0-2510 GCA_045588185.1 Candidatus Scatosoma sp.
GTTGCTGTTTTCGTTGAAGCAACGCTTTGCGCAAAGCAGGAAACGGTATTCCCCCGATTTATCCCCCTTTTTCACGGCGATTATCGGTGAGTTTTTGTCTGCCGAGCAGGAGTTCTTTTTACAAAATTTAGACGGTTTAATTACCGCGGTTTTGGTGCGTTTGGCGCGGGCGGAAGAACAGCCCGCGCAAACAGCGTTATCCACGCAGGCTACGCCGGATTCCATACTGCAATATTTGGACAACCGCTTTTTAGATATTTGCTCGTTGGAAGAGCTGTCCGCGCGGTTCGGCTATACCTACGGGCATATCTGCAAAAGCTTTAAAAAGGAATACGGCGTAACGCCCGTGGAATATCTTTTGACGAAAAAAATGGAATACGCCGCGTTGCTTTTGTCGCAGGGAAAGACCTTGGCGGAGATTGCGGAAGTTACGGGGTATTCGTCGCCGTATAACCTAAGCCGAGCTTTTAAAAAGCATTTCGGGGTAACACCGAACGATTTTAAAAAATGTAAAGAATAAACGATACGCCGCGCGAGGGAAGTCCCTCGCGCGGCGCGCCTTTTATATTTCCGTTTCGTAACCGTCATAGGCAACGTCGATACCCGTGCCCGCAAAAATTTCTTCGATTTTTTCATGCGTTTCCGCTTTATTGTGCGTAATATGCGTCATTACGAATCGAGTGTGTCCGTCGGCAAGCTTGCGTTGTAACAGTTCTTCTTTGAGCGTTTTATTTTCCGCAAAGCCCATATGATAAATATACGCTTTGGGCGGAGCAACGCCCATCGTTCCGTCCATTACCACGCCGTCGAATACCTGCTTTCGGCTTTCTAAATACGCAAGCGTTTCTTCCGTGGGATATCCGCTGTCTAAAAGATACAAAAGACTCTTACCGTCCTTTTCAATGATATAATTCAGACTTCCAAGCTGCGGCGCGTGTAATGCGGTAAGCGCCGTTACCGTATATTCGCCCACCTTTACGGACTTCTGATTTTCCAAAGTAACGAAGCATATCTTATCTCTGTCAAACCCGTTATGTTTATAAATACCCCGCACGGCGTCGAATATTTCTTCCAAATCCTGCGGTCCGTAAAAATAGAATTTCTCGCAGGGCATATCGTGCGAGCCGTTGCCCCCGCGGAAATACGCCGTTATCGGCATATAATGGTCAAGGTGCGAATGTGTAATAAGTACGTTTTGTATTCTGCCTAAATTGATATTGTATTCCCTGCAATGCGCATCGGTATCGGACGGAAAATCTATCAATAAATCGTCGTCTATCAGCGTTTGTGACAGCGAGCGCAGACTTTTCCCGCCCGCTTTGCGAGCTGCTTCGCAATGCGCACAGCAACAAAAACTCGCAGGGAAGCTTTCCCCGCCGCCAGAGCCTAAAATCTTAATCTTCATTGCCATATTCTCGTTCTCCTTTTGCCTCATTATTATCATTATAGCACACCGTGCGATTTCTTTCAAGCGTTTGAATGCATAAAAACATCGGAGCAACATAAATGTTGATTTTTTCAACTTTTATAAATCCTTCTTGGCTTCCTTTCTTATCATTGTGTTCCCCAAAATGTTCCCCAATCCATTGACAAAATGTAAAGAAAAATGGTATAATTATATAAATAAAGGTAAAAAAGAGGCGATTTTCGAGGGTTTTTTCCTCAAAAATCACCTATTTGGTGCGGTCGACAGGAATTGAACCTATCGACAATTCTCTAAACCCCTTTATTTATAAGGGTTTCAGCGATGTTCCGCCAATGTTCCGCCAATTTGAACAGCAATAAAAAATAGATTTCATTTTTCCAAATTTTCATTTATGCAATTTTAATACCTCAAAGTCAAGGGCTGTTTTAATGTTTATACCGCCAAAACAGCCTTTTTTCTGTGTAAACATTGTTTTTGCTATTCCTTAACAACCACAATTTGATGTAAGGATTAACAGCTGGAAAATAAACAAAAACAACTGAATAAAACGAAAAAATCTCAATGAGAACATAGGGATTACCGCCGATTAAAAAAATAAGAAAAGACAAGTAAACGTAAAAAAACAGAAAGAACGGCGACGGGTTTGTCGTTAGTATCTTGGTTATAAACGGCAACGGCAGGTGTGCAATCAAGCACGCCTGCCGTTTTTTATGGATTCTTTTTATTGTTTTCTTTTTGAAAAACTGTTGTGGAAGAATTTCTTATCGTTTTTGCAAGATTCGGAGCATACGCTTCAGTTACAAGCTTGGTGGTCTTTACTGTTGCAGTTGAAGCCTTTCCTGTTTGTTGAATTGCTTTAATTATTTCAATGTTTTTATCTGCCATATTTTTCACCTCACAATAAGTTTAATAATACTGACGTAATAACAAATGCAATATGTAAACTTGTTGCTATTATAGCAATTATATATTTTTTTGCTTTATTTTCTACAATAATATTATTTTGTTCAATGCAATCAGTATAAGTTGCAATTATAGATACATTAATTTGATTTAAAGTAACATTCAATACTTTGTATGTATT
>JAZNDR010000061.1:0-1702 GCA_045588185.1 Candidatus Scatosoma sp.
AAGAGCGAAAACGATTATACCCTTGCTGTTATCAACTTAAAATTTAATTATACGTATAAGCCCGAAAACGGAAAGCCTATAGAAATCAAAGACTTGCGCGCACATTTTTATCAAAACGGGTTTTACTTGGACGGCGTTCACTTCGTAAGATACAAGCGCAGTGCAGGCAGTTCGCGCGAGGGTAAGTGCCTTTTTATCGACGAGCGTTTATATAAGGCAATGGATAAGTGGAGCGGTTGTGGGTTGAAAGCGCAAACCGACCTTGCCTCTTGGGAATCGTATAAGGCGTTGTCATTAAGCAGTATCAAAGGAACGATAAATATTCCGCTTGACGGAATTTTGTTCGTGCCCGATTATAAAAGCATATTTACGGAAGAAGTCGTTTCGGTGGAATTAAAGGACGGGAAACTTATAGCCGAGCAAAAGCAAACGGAAATCACCAACGATATTTGGGACGGCGAGAGCCTTTTGGACGAGAGCGTGTTTGAAAACGGCTACGCGGACAAGCATATGTTGCTTCTTCGAAACAAGTTTTTTAAGTCTTGCGCGTTTAGAACCAAACTCCAAAAATGGATAAAAGACAAGAACATTACGCTTGCCGATTTGAAAACAAGGGGATTTACGCTTGCAACCGACGTAAGCCAAATCGTAATGGTGACGACGCCCAACAGTTTGAAATATCTTAAATTCGCAGGTGGTCTTTCCGAAAAGAATATAAGAAAATGGACGGGAAGCGTAAACGATACGTTCGGCGTGGTGAAATGGGATAAAGGCACGAGATTTTTTCACGGCGATATGGTGCAGAGTAGTTATCAACTTCTCAATACCTTGGGGCTTGACAAAGCGCAAGCGGAAAAATTATTAAAGCCGAGTTTTGATTATATCTCGCTTGTTAGAAGCGACGTGGAATTTATGCGCTATCACTTTACCGATGCGTACGTAAGGGAGAAAGAAGAAAAAGAAAAGAAAGTTCCCGACGGGCTTGCCGAGCGCGCCGAAGTCATTTTTCGTTTGCTTTTCAGTTGCTCGTTTTTCGATTGTACGGCGTTGTATGCGAATTTTAGAGACGACGTTGTAAGTGGGCTCAAAACCAATTTGCGCCGTGGGCATATCCTTTTGAACGGTACGAACGCAACGCTATTCGGCAATGGTCCGGAACTGTTGAAATACATAGCAGGGGAAAAGGTGGCAAGCGAATTAAAGAAAGGGCAAATCCGCTGTGCGCGGTTTGAAAACGGAACAAAACTTCTTTGCGCGCGCTCACCGCATATTACGATGGGCAATCTTTATTGCGTGGAAAACAATCTCGACGGCGATATTTGGAACTATTTTGATTTGGGAAAAAATATCGTTTGCGTAAACGCTATCGGGGAGAATATTCAACAGCGCCTAAACGGTTGCGATTACGATTCGGATTCTATGCTCATCACCGACGATAAGTTGTTGGTAGAGACCGCCGAGAGATATAAAGAACAGTTCAAAGTGCCCGTTTGCGGTATTTCGTCTATGGGCAAAAGCGGTCAAACGCTTTCCGAGCTTGACCATGATACGAGCGAAAACAAGATAGGCGAGATTGTAAATCTTTCGCAAAAATTAAACAGTATTATATGGAACGAAATGCACGGCGGTGCGCCGAAAGAGAAAATTTTAGAGATTTATAACGACGTTTGCAAACTCGCCGTTTTGTCGGGTTTAGAGATAG
>JAZNDR010000062.1:0-6486 GCA_045588185.1 Candidatus Scatosoma sp.
TTTTAATGTCCTCCTGATGTGTTTTTGTGTGTAACTGGCAGGTCACACTCTTATTATAACACATCAGGAGTTTCTTTGTTTTGTTCATCGGCTGCCGCCTTCATTGAACCACGCGACTATCGCGTGGTTTTCGTTATACAACAAAAGACTACCACAAGTGCAAATCGCATCTGCGGTAGTCTTTTTGCTACGCGCCAAAAAAAGCAAGACTCATATTCTCGGCTCGGTGTACGTAACTTGTGAGAATTAATCTTTTTTATATCCTATGTTAGTTCCCTTTTCGGGGTCGAACGTAAGATTGCATATTGCCGCAACCAAGCCGTAAATTCCACACGTTACCATCGTGAGGAAAAAATACGCAAGAGATCTTGAAGTGTAGCCATCAGGCTTAAGGTTCGTATGATTTATGATAACGCTACCGATCCAACCAAGAAAAAATGTAAGCAAAAAACGAGCGAGATTATTATCCATTTTAATTCCTCCAAAGCTTATAAGTAGAACTGTAAGCAATCAAAACTCGCCACACCGAAAGCGTGTTTTTGATTGAATAACAATATTATAACCTATTTTAGGTTAAAAGTCAATACTCTGAAACAGATTAAAATATAATTAAAGAAAACTGTTTTTGGGGTACACAAATGAAATATATCAGAATCAGGGATTTGCGCGAGGATAGAGATTTAAATCAGACGCAAATAGCAAAAATGCTCGGAATGTCGCAAACGGGGTATTCGAAGTATGAGACCGGAGAAAATGACATTCCAACCACCATATTGATAAAGCTTTCGAGATTTTACGACGTAAGCATAGACTATCTTCTCGGCGAAACGGACAATCCAAAAAGGTACAAATAGCTCATATAAAAGCGTTCGCATATAATGGGTATAAAGGCGCTTTAAAAGTACACCGCACGGCAAAAAATGCGAAAATCAAGAAAAATGCGAAAAACCCCTTGACAAAAGGCAAACTCTTTGATATAATGTATAGGCATAAAACAAACGGCGCCATGGCCAAGCGGTAAGGCACAGGTCTGCAAAACCTCTATCCCCCGGTTCAAATCCGGGTGGCGCCTCCAGAAAAAAGCACATCTGCAACGCAGATGTGCTTTTTTCAACGAAATTTGCCCTTTGGGCAAGTGAAATATTTCTGCGAAATGTGAAATACGCCTACGGCGTGTGAAATATTCGCTAACGCGAATGTGGGCAAATTTCATTTCACATTGCGACGAAGGAGCAATATTTCACAATTTCCGCCAGGAAATTATTTCACATTCGGAGGCGCCGAATATTTCACTTATTTCCCCCTCAGTTCTTGCAAAACGCCGAAAACTGTGCTATAATGAAATCGGAAAGAGGGTGATTTCGTGAAAAGAAAAAACTTCATATTCATTTTAATAGGTATACTTTCTATTTGCTTTATCGGAGCAACAGTTTTCTTTGTATCACGAGGAATGTCTGCCGCAAACAAGCAATGGGAATATTTTGACGTTTACCGTGACAAAGCAGAGGAATATATAAAATCGGATACCGAAATGTTGAATAAATACGGCAGTAATCTTTCTGTTAAGTTTGATAACTCGGTTACATATTCGGAAAGTAGAGAAAGAGACTTTTTTGATAAATACATCGAAGTTTTTGCACCTCGCGTCCCTGACACACTTGAAGAATTTACCGATGGAATAGATATGATAAAATTTAACGTTACGATTAGCGGTGAGGAATACGAAATAACTTTTGAAAAAAATAGCCTTGGAGAGCTCGTTGTTACGAGTTTATCGGAAATAAAACAATAATTTGAGAGGCATTTTTTGTCGGCACACAAAAAAATCAAGCACCCCGATTTGCGGTTGCTTTATTTTTTATTTTAATTTTACTGTTAATTAAATTTTTCAGCTATTTCTTCTATACTCTCGCGGTGTCATACCCATAATTTCACCAAAAACGCGGCAAAAGGTTTTAGCCTCGCAAAAACCTACCTCTTCTGCAATGGCGGAAATCGGCATATCCGTCTCGGAGAGCAGTCCGCATGCGCTTTTGATTCTTTGACGGTTTAGGGCACGGTGGAAGCTTTCACCCACGACAAATTTGAAAATTTTGCAAAAATTGCTTTTTCCGTATCCCGTCACAGCCGCCGCGTCCTCAATCGTCAGTGCTTTTGGATACTCGTAATATATAAGCTCAAGCGCACGCTCGATATTTGCCACCATGCGAAAATCGGGCTCGCCGTTTTCTTTATTGTCCGTTTCGGTAAACTCTGACAAAAGATACGCGCAAATTTTGTAAAGATTACCCGTCGTTATAAGCTCACTTCTGTTATCCCCCGTCTTAAAAACCTTCGCGCACTCGTAAAAAAGACGGCGGATTTCTTGCTGTTCATAGGTACCCGTGTCAAGTTTTAAGACCGTAGGAGCGTGAACGCATGAGGAAAAAAGAGGAAAATACTTTTTTAGAAACGTAAAGCCCACTACCACGGTAATAACCCTTCTGTTACCGTCGGATGGCGGTATGGAATGCGATGCCATGGGACGTATCAAGGACATCTGTCCTGCCTCAACCTTATAACGGTTTTTCTCTACTATGATTTCAAAGCTACCCTCAAGACAAAAATTAAACTCGAGGTCGGCGTGTCTGTGCTCGTGATAGCTCGAAAGCGTTCCAAGACTCATTTGATAGGGTTTTTCATCGGTTAGAATTTTTTGGTATACCATTTCCGTTTCTCCAAATATTGAAAGCGTTACTTCTTTTATTTTAATAATACCTTATTCTTTTGGGTTTGTCAACCGCTTTTTCATGAATTTTTGGGTATTTATTTGGAAATTTAGTGCTTGCATAAACATAAAGAAAGTGTTACAATGTAATTAGTGGCGATGTTGCCAAATTGATACTTGCCATTTTTTGTACCGAAAGGAGAGATGACAAATGCAATATAACCTTAACTTAGGAGTGGCACAGGGTGTTATTACGCCTAAAATCGGCGGCTGTCTTTACGGATACGCGCCGGACGTTCGCTCCGAAAAGGTCAACGACGACCTTACCGCAACGGCTTATTATTTTGCTGAGGGTGCTACGCGCGCTATGATAATTGAAGCGACCGTCTGCGCTATCAATCAAACATTCTGTGATGAAATGCGCGCTGCAATCGAGAACGTAACGGACGTACCGAAGGAGCATATACTTATCCACGCAACGCACACGCATTCAGGACCTTCGCTTTCGGGCAATCCCGGCTGGGGTGGCTTTGATGAGGAATACGCATACGAGATTTTCAAGCCGGTTGTGATAAACCTCGCTAAAGAGGCAACGGAAAACGCCGAACCCGTAATAATGGGTGTATCCATCGGCGAGAGCCTCGTCGGTATAAACCGCCGCGAGCTTAAAGAGGACAATACTGTTGGCCTTGGTCAAAACCCGTGGGGACCGTTCAACAAAAAAATGACGGTTATCTCCTTTAAAACCAAGTCGGGCGAAATTAAAGCGAGCATGATGCATTACGGCTGTCACGGTACGGCGGCGGGCAGAAACCACGAGATAACCCGTGACTGGTCGGGATTTGCAACTGACGCGATTACCGAATACGGCGGCGGTATATGCTCGTTCTTCAACGGTCCTGAGGGAGATGCAGGTCCAAGACTTATGAACGGCAGAACAACGGGTGCAAACCTTGCAAAGAATATCCTCGGAACGGTCGACCGCGCAATAGAGCTTGGTCACTACGCGGCACACGACGCGGTAAAAATTTTCAAAAACACGCTCTCCTACCACGATGCAGGACTTGAGGTATTGCCCACCACAATAAAAATTCCCGTAAAGCCGCGTCCCTCGTACGAAGAGGCTCTTGCTGAATACGAAAAGTTTAAGGAATTCACGACGAACTACCGCGCAGGAAAGGCGGCATACTACAAGCGCGTACTTGATTCGTACGATGCGGGAATCAAAGACGCAGAGTACTACGAGATTGAACAAACCATCATAAGAATAGGCGACGTTGCTTTCGTGCAGTCGACGTTTGAGCTTTTCACAGAAATCGGACTTCGTATACAAAAGCACAGCCCCATTCCCGTAACGCTTCCCATAGTCAATACCAACGGCACTGACGCTTACTTCGTTACAGAAAGCGAGCTTTGCCACGGCGGCTACGAGGTAGAGGTTTTCGGCAAAAGACAGCTGCAGCGTTGGGTTGATAACGGAGATTGGTATTTAATTAAAAACACACTTGAAAACTTGAGAAAATTAAAGGGAGATTAAGATATGTACAGAATAGGAACCGAAGAAATTGAAGCGGTAAGAAGAGTAATTGAAGCAAAACAGCTTTTTAAAATCAATAACGGTCTTAAAGAAACCGAGCACGTAGAGGCGGAAATGAGAGAAATCTTCGGCGTAAAGCACGCTTTGTTTATGACGAGCGGTCACGCCGCACTCGTCAGTGCGCTTGTTGCTCTCGGTATAGGCCCCGGTGACGAGGTTATCGTGCCCGCTTACACCTACATAGCAACCGCGATAGCAGTAGTTGCCGCAGGCGCTATGCCCGTTATTGCAGAGTGTAACGAGACGCTCACTATTGATCCTGAGGACATAGAGCGCAAAATTACAAAACACACAAAGGCTATTATGCCCGTACATATTCAAAGCTTCCCCTGCGATATGGACGCTATTATGGCTATCGCAAAAAAGCACGACCTCAAGGTTATAGAGGACGCGTGCCAGGCTGACGGCGGCTCGTACAAGGGTAAAAGGCTCGGTACTATCGGCGATGCGGGTGCGCTCAGCTTCAACTTCTACAAGGTCATCTCCTGCGGTGAGGGCGGTGCGCTTTTCACTAACAACAGGGAGCTTGCCGACAAGGCTCTTATTTACCACGATTCAAGCGCGGTTGCGTTTTTCGGCGACCAGCTTAAGGACGTAAATATACAGCCCTTCTGCGGTGCGGAATACAGAGTTAACGAGATTTCTTCCGCAATTCTCCGTGAACAGCTTAAAAAGCTTTTCCCCATCATAGCTGAGCTCAAGAGAAACAAGAAGTACATAGTTGATAAGATTGCCGACGTTGCAACTCTCGTCCCCTCAAACGATCCCGAGGGCGGTTGCGCTACCTGCGTTGCACTGCGCTTTGAGAGTGAAGAAAAGGCAAGAGCCTTTGCAAAAGCCGAGGGAATAAACGGTACTGTTCCCGCTGATACCGGCAAGCATATTTACAAAAACTGGACACCTATTATGAATAAGAATGGTGCGCTCAATCCCCTCATGGACCCCTTCAAAATGGAAGCAAACCGCGACATCGTTCCCGATTATAAGCCCGATATGTGCCCGAAAACCCTTGATTACCTCGCCCGTACGGTATACATAGGTATTAATCCCGATTGGGACAGGGAAAAGCTTGATTCCGTTGTCGAAAACATAAGAGCGGCTCTCTCATAAAACATTGTAAATCTCACGTGGATACGGGGTTATTCCGTATCTGTCGGGAAGCAAGAAGAAATTCTTGTTTCCCGTTTTTTTATTGATACAATTGCATTTTCATTCATTTTTTCGGCGTTTTCCCGCTTTAGTAATGTTGTACAAAAATAGCTAGCCCTTTTTGTGCACATCGGAGATTTTACATTTTTTTACTTATTTTAATTGAAAAACAATTTAAAATATGATAAAATTTTTATACTAAAAAGTGATGTATTTTACAGAAAAATAATCTTACAGGAAGTAAGATGAATATAATAATTGACAAAAAATTAAGCTGATGGTACTATTTTTAAAGTTTATTATAAATCATTTTTGAGGAAAAAGGAGAAGAAAATGAAAGCAGGAGTAAAGACCTTCCGAATTGCATTGGTGACGGTGCTTATTATTCTTGCCGTTTTTGTATCGGCTTTGTTCGTTAGAGCGAGCGAAACGGATAAAGCAGACGCGAGCGTTTCGTCTGCCACACTGACATCGGACGAGACGGAATACGTGACCATTGTAAAAGACGGGGAAACGACTTTCGGTGTTCTTTATTCCGTAACCGACAGCTCGTCAATAAATTCCACGATAGCGGCAAACATCGCCTATCACATGAACAGCTTAGGCGCGAGTGTGTCTGCCCGTCCTGCAACCGTACCCGGAAGCAACGCGCATTTTATTTTAATAGGCGTATCCCCCAATCATCCCGCCACAGCAGAGCTTATGAGCGAGATTGAAGCCGCATACGAGGACGGCGCTTTGGTGTGGGCGATAGCCGAGCGCGACGGAAACATAATCATCGTCGCAAACAACTCCGATGGATACCTTCGGGCAAAGGACGAGTTTCTCTCTTTCGGGCGAGGACGAATTTACCGTTCAAAAGGGCTATAAAAAGCTCACGGTATATACTAAAGCCGATCAGGACGATGTAGATGGCAAATACCACTCCCGAGGCGAGCGCAATAATGCTTCCCGTAAGGCTTATTTCCGCCCCCGGTGAATAGAAGGTGGTAATACCGCCGACGAAGAGCAGAAGGCTTAAGACCGTGTTCCA
>JAZNDR010000063.1:0-1913 GCA_045588185.1 Candidatus Scatosoma sp.
CACAATGGACGGCAGTAAATGTATTCTGCAAGTGCGCGGTGTACGCCCCTTTATCTCGGATAAATTCGATATTACCGCGCACCCGAACTATAAATACCTCTCTGACTTCGACAAGAAAAACACCTTTGACCCCGAAAAGGAATTGAAGCGTCGCCCCGCAATCGTCGGGCAAAACGAAGTCTTTGACTATTACGAAATCGACGTTAGCGAAAGCTGACGGGAAAGGAGGTCTATTTTGAAACAAGTCCATACGGGCTATGAGGTACGCGCTCCCACTCGGCAGCGCGTGAAGTAACCCCCCGCAACCGCCGCAGAAATACGGCGGTTTTCCTATACCCTAACCACAACAACCATAAATCAAAACAATAATTTTTTACAGCCGCAAAGCGGCAGAAAGTGAGGAAAATATATGTCATTTTTTACTTCGGCAGTTGGTGTACTTCAAACCCTTGTAATCGCCCTCGGCGCAGGTCTTGCCATTTGGGGCGTTGTCAATCTTATGGAGGGCTACGGAAACGATAACCCCGGCGCAAAGTCGCAGGGTATGAAACAGCTTATGGCGGGCGGCGGTGTCGCGCTGATCGGTCTGACCCTTGTACCGCTTCTTTCGGGACTTTTCACCGTATAAGCCCGTAAGGTACCGCTTATGAAAGGCATACTTGACTCGATTAACGAATGGATAAAGGGAATATTGATCGGTATCATAAACGGTAATCTGTCAACTATGTTCGGGGACGTAAACGATAAAGTCGGAAGCATAGCGGGCGAAGTCGGACAAACCCCGCAAGCGTGGAACGCAAGCATATTTTCTATGATACGGACGCTATCGGAAAACGTGATCGTTCCCATTGCGGGGCTTGTCATTACCTACGTTCTTTGTTATGAGCTTATCACGATGATAACAGACAAGAACAATATGCACGACGTTGACACGTTTATGTTTTTCAAGTGGTTTTTCAAATCGTGGGTAGCGGTCTATCTCGTTACCCACACCTTTGATATAACAATGGCGGTATTTGAGCTTGCACAGCACGTTGTAGGCGGCGCGGCGGGTGTCATTGGTGGAAACACAAGTATCAATGTCAATGCCGCGCTCTCCTCAATGCAATCACAGCTTGGCGTGGTGGAGATCCCCGAACTGCTACTGCTCGTTATGGAAACAAGCCTTGTCAGCCTTTGTATGAAAATAATGTCAATTCTGATAACGGTTATTCTGTACGGGCGTATGATAGAAATTTACCTTTACTGCTCCGTCGCTCCCATTCCGTTCGCAACAATGACAAACCGCGAATGGGGACAGATCGGAAACAATTACCTCAGAAGCCTTTTTGCACTCGGTTTTCAAGGCTTCCTCATTATGATTTGCGTGGGTATCTATGCCGTACTTGTAAACACGATGATTATAGCGAACAATCTGCACAGCGCGATCTTCTCCCTCGCGTCGTACACGGTGATTCTTTGCTTCTCGCTGTTCAAGTCGGGCGCACTCGCAAAATCAATCTTTAACGCGCACTAACGGGCGCAGAAAGGAGGTCAGATAATGGCTTACGTTCCCGTTCCGAAAGACTTAACCAAAGTCAAAAGCAAATTCGCTTTCAATCTCACGAAGCGTCAAATACTCTGTTTCGGACTTGCGGCGGCTATCGGGCTACCGCTTTTCTTTTTACTCAAAGGGGCGACGGGTACAACCGTTGCGGCGTTTGCAATGATACTTGTAATGCTCCCTTGCTTCCTCTTTGCTATGTATGAGAAAAACGGTATGCCGCTTGAAAAGGTACTCCGAAACGTCATACAGACAAAATTTATTCGCCCGAAAGAGCGACCGTATAAAACACAGAACTTTTACGCCGTCGTAGAACGGCAAACGAAACTAACAAAGGAGGTATCAGCTATTGTCAAAGGTACAGACAGTA
>JAZNDR010000064.1:0-34623 GCA_045588185.1 Candidatus Scatosoma sp.
TACGGCAAACCGCAGTTTGCGTACGAAATAAAGCCCGAACGCTCGAAAATGATAATTTCCGCGTTCTCATCTAATCTTCTTATTCTTGCCGCCGCAGTTGCACCGCCTGCAACTCCGCCCACGATTACGATTTTCATAGAAAAATCCCCCTTTTCAAATATTATAGCATATCTCTTTACAGATTTCAATCATTTTCCTTTTCTTTATTTACTGCGTAGCAAATTTTACGTAGCGAGCAAAAGGATTTGACTTATTTGAGAAGCTATGCTAAACTGCTTTTGAAAGAATAAACTCGTACATGGGTATATCGTTTTGAATAAATATCCACTGGCATAGCCAGTGGATATTTATTGACTGTTTCGTAAATTGCTTAAAGAAACGCTTTTACGATTTCGTCCGTTAAAAGCGATGCCGAATCCGCGTCGCAATAAACCGTGCAATCCGCGTGCTCTTTTAATAAGGTCGCGGGTACTTCCGGCGTTAATTCGCGCGTGAGCGTGTTATATATCGCTTCCTCTTTCACTTGATAAGGTACGACCGAGATTATCGATTTACATTTCATTATCTGCGAACACGTCATGGAAATCGCTTGCTTATAAGTTTCCTCAACGCTTTTGAACCAACCCTCGCCGATTTGCTGTTGCAAACATCTCTCGTCCAAGGTTACTACCTTATACGCTCTCGTATCGTTGAAGTCTGCGGGAGGATCGTTGAACGCGATGTGTCCGTTTTCGCCGATACCGATAAGTCCTACGTCTACGGGTTTTTCATTTAAAAGTGCGGTCAGCTCCGCAATCGTTTCCTCGGGGGCTTTTTGACCGTTGATAAGATGTGCTTCTTTGAGGGGTACTCTATTAACGAAACGGTCTAAAAGATAACGCTTAAAGCTTGCGGGGTGCTCCTCGCTGATACCCACGTATTCGTCGAGATGGAACATTTCTACTTTACCCCATTCAATTTCTTGTTTTACGAATTCCTCAAAAAAAGGAAACTGCGACGCGCCCGTCGAAAGCAAAATTCTCGCATAGCCTTGCTTTGCAATCGCTTCGTTGATAAGCTTCGCCGCATGGATAGCGGAAGCCTTACCGAGTTCTTCTTTCGTTTTACTGATAATAAGTTTCATTGTATATTGCCTCCAAAAATGATTTTTTCAATTTCAAAATTTTCGTTCATAAGCAGCATATCCGCACGCTTGCCTTTCGCGATTTCTCCTCTGTCCGTCCAACCCATCGCTTTGGCGGGCGTCAGCGAAGCCATTTTTGAAAGTGCAATCATATCCTTACCTATCGCGCTCGCCATCGTTTTATACAGTCTATCCGCCGTTGCCGTACTGCCCGCGAACGACTGTCTATCCATCAGCTTTGCCACCTCGTCCTCGACGATTACGGGCAAGCCGTTTTTCTTGCTTCCGATAACGGTTTCCTCGCCGTTCTTCAAGCCCGCCGCCCGAATGGCGTCCGTAATAAGGCAGACCTTATCCGCGCCCTTACATTTATAAATGAACCGCAAAAGCTCTATCGGCAAATGCCGTCCGTCGGCAATAATTTCCACGAACATACCGTCTAAATACAGTCCCGCTTCTACCGCACCCGCGATACGGAAAGAGTTTTTACGCGTTACCCCTTTCATTCCCGAATACAAATGCGTCATCAGCGTATAGCCGTTTTCTTGCGACTTTGCTATTTGCGCAAAATCTGCGTCGGTGTGTGCAGGCGACATAACGATACCCAACTCTTTCCCCGCCTGTCCGAACGCATAGCCGTTTTCAAGCTCGGGCGCGGCGCTTACGCGGAGAATAAACGGATACCTTTCCTTTAACGCTTTTAATTCCTCTACGCTCGGCGTTTTCATATACTCGGAGTTTTGCGCACCGCACTGTGCGGGATTGAGCCAAGGACCTTCCAAATGCACGCCTATCAAACTACCGTCCGCGTATTTTTGCTTATATTCCGCAAAGGTGTTTAACGCGTACTCCGTTTCCTCGTCGCTGGCGGCGAGCGTCGTAGCAAGCATCGTCGTCGTGCCGTGGGATAAATGAAAGCGTGCGATTTTATCGTATTCGTCCGCCGTGGCGTCCATAAATTCAAGCCCGTTTCCGCCGTGGCAGTGCAGGTCGATAAACCCCGCGAGCAAGTATTTGTTTTCGGCGCTCATAATCTCGTCTGCGGGTTGCGGTTCATTGCCGATATAGGTTATGATACCGTCCTCATACACGCATACGCCGTTGTCTATGATTTCGTTTGCCGTTACGATTTTTGCGTTGATAATTGCCGTTTTCATCTCATTTTGTCTAATATCGGGGTTAAATTCACCCGAACACCCTCTTTTATACTCTTATTTGCGGCGATACCGATCATCGCCGATTTGATGCCGTCGAAGCTATCCGAGCACTGTCCTAACGGATCGTCGGTTACGCCGCCGAACAGCATAGACAACATTCTGTCGTCCCCGCCCGCGTGTCCGCCCGTTGCTTTGGGGAAGGTTATCTCTTCCACGCGCCCGTCACGGTAACGGACGATGATTTTATATTTATCCCCCGCAAAGAAGGTGGAAGTTTCTATTCTGCCCTTTTCCCCGATGATATTGAGCGTATATCCCTCGTCGGTGTTGAATAGGTTGAGCGAATAGGTAAGCAAAGTCCCCTTTTTATAAGCGACGGAAACGGACATACTGTCGTAAATATCCGTATCGCTTTTAAACGCACAGTGATCGCGAAGATACCCGTCCTCGCTCTCTGCATTATAATACATTCGGTCGTAAAATTCGTCCTCTATCGCCGTGTCGTGTGATTCGCATTCATTTCTATACGCGCAATCGGAACAACGCTCGCCGTGTGCTCTGTCGTCGTTGCCAAAGTACAGGCGTGCGCCCTGTGCGCTGACGCTGACGGGGTCGTCCTCTAAAATCCAGTTGATAATATCGAAATGGTGCGTGGCTTTATGTACCATCATACCCCCGCTCTTTTCCATAAATCTATGCCAACGCTTGAAATAATCGCCGCCGTGCTTGGTGTTAAGGACGTATTCGTAATGGATAGCGAGCGGTTTGCCGATAATACCCGAAGCGATCAGTTCTTTGAGTTTAACGAAATACGGCATAAAACGGCAGTTAAAGGTAATCGTAACTTTCTTACCAGTTTCCTTTTCCGCTTGGCGAATGGCATAGCATTTCTCCTCGTCCACGGTCAAGGGCTTTTCCGTAAACACGTCACAACCGCTCTTCATTGCACGAATGATATATTCGTGATGATAACAGTCTTGCGTGGTTACCAAAACGGCGTCCGGCTTCAATTCGTTCATCATTAAATCGAAATCGGTGTAAACCTTTAAATTCGAATCAAGCGAGTCGCGGAAATACTCGCAACGCTTGATATTCGTATCGCATACGCCGACCAGCTTATAATACTCGGAATAGTCCCTGCAAAGCTGTTGAGCAAAGGAACTGTAACATCTCTGCCCTGCGCCCACGATAACTATTTTTTTCATTTTACGCCTCCGTAATAAAAATTTTATGTTTCTTTTTCTTATTATTTTACAACAAAAAAAGTAAGTTTTCAAGATAAATTTTTGTCATTACGCTAAAAAAATCTTAATATCTTGCTTTTTTTGGGTTATAAATATTTTCCGCCCAAAAAACAATGCCGACTTCTTTTCCAAAAGAGAATTTTTCCTTGCTAAAAAGCGTATACTTTTTTTATGAAAATGAAAACTATGGACGGAAATTCGGCGGCGGCGTATATATCCTACGCCTTTTCCGAACTCGCAATCGTATACCCTATTACCCCCTCTTCGCCGATGGCGGAACTCGCCGACGAATGGCAGGCAACCGACAAAACCAACTTATTCGGGCAAGTGCCCAAGGTGGTGCAAATGCAGTCGGAAAGCGGTGTGGCAGGCGCGCTCCACGGCGCGCTCACCTGCGGTGTGCTTGCCACCACTTACACTTGCAGTCAGGGCTTGCTTTTAATGCAACCGAATATGTTTAAGATTGCAGGCGAGCTGTTGCCGACGGTTATCCACGTAAGCGCACGCGCGCTTGCTACGCACGCTTTGAGTATTTTCGGCGACCATCAGGACGTTATGGCTTGTCGGCAGACGGGCTTTGCGTTCCTTGCCTCGTCGTCCGTGCAAGAAACGCTGGATATGGCGCTTATCGCACATCTCGCCACGCTGAAAACGAGCGTGCCGTTTTTGCATTTCTTCGACGGCTTCCGTACCTCGCACGAGTATGCGAAGATAGAAGTCCCCGAATACGAAGAATTACAAACGCTTATAAAGACGGAAGAAATAGAGAATTTCCGCGCCCGTGCGCTTGATCCTGACAAGCCCGTGCAACGGGGCACGGCGCAAAATCCCGATATTTATTTCCAAAACCGCGAGGCGGGCAACCGTTATTATACCGCTCTTCCAAAGGCGGTACAGGACACCATGGACGAGGTGAGCGCGCTGACGGGGCGCAAATACCGTCTATTCGATTATTACGGCGCGAGCGACGCGGAAACGGTGCTCGTCGCAATGGGAAGCGCGCTCGGCACAATAGAAGAAACGCTGGAAAGCCTAAACGCAAAGGGGCATAAAGCGGGCGTTATCAAGGTTCGGCTTTACCGTCCTTTCCACGGCGAGGCGTTTTGCGCCGTTCTGCCCAAAACCTGTAAAACAATCGTCGCGTTGGAGCGCACGAAAGAGTCAGGAGCTATCGGCGAGCCGTTATATTTGGATATTTGCGCCGCGCTTCATCAGAACGGGCGGACGGGTATCCGCGTTTTGGGCGGTCGGTACGGCTTGGGGCAAAAAGAATTTACGCCTGCCGAGGTGTACGCCGTATTAAAAAACGCGGAAAAGGACGAACCGAAATCCCCTTTTACCGTCGGTATTCAAGACGATATTACTTTTACCTCGCTTCCGCAAGAGGAATTTTTCCTTGAAACGGACGCGACCGCTTGTAAGTTTTACGGTCTGGGCTCGGACGGCACGGTGGGTGCAAATAAAAACGCCGTGAAGATTATTGGCGACAATACCGATTTATTCGTGCAGGCGTACTTTCAATACGATTCGAGAAAATCGGGCGGTGTAACCGTTTCGCATTTGCGGTTTGGGAAAACGCCTATCCGCTCGGCATACCTCGTTCGGCGCGCCGATTTCATTGCCTGCCACGACCCGTCTTATATCACTCGCTACGATATGTTATCCTCGTTAAAGGACGGCGGGACTTTCCTTTTTAACTGTCCTTGGACGGAGTTAGACGAGTTGGAAAAGCGCATTCCCGCCGAAGTCAAACGGAAACTCGCGCAAAAGAAAGCCGCGTTTTTCGTTATCGACGGCACGAAGCTTGCCAAGGAAGCGGGGCTGCGGGGCAGGACGGGTACGCTGATGCAGGCGGCGTTCTTCCTATTAAACGAAACGCTTTTACCCTATCAACGAGCGGAAGAGTTATTAAAGGCGGAAATTCAAGCAAAGTTCTCGCGGAAAGGCGAGGAAGTCGTACGCAGGAACTTCGTTGCGATAGAGGGCGTTAAAACCGCTTTAAAACGGGTAAATTACCCCGAAAGCTGGCTAAGTGCAACAGACGGCGCGCCGTTGCCCCATACGCCGAAAAACGACTATTACGAGCGTTTTATCGGCCCCGTACTTTCGTTAAAGGGGGACGAATTGCCCGTATCCGCTTTTCAATCGAACGGGAGCGTGCCAACAGGCACGAAGCGGTTGGAAACGCACGGCGTGGCGCATTTGTTACCGCTGTGGATTCCCGAAAACTGTATTCAGTGCTGTCAATGCTCGTTCAGTTGTCCGCACGCAACGATACGCCCCTATCTCGTAGACGAGAACGAGCAAACGCCCGAAGCGTTTATAACCCGTCCTGCCGTGGGAATAAACGGCAAGCGGTTCCGTATGCAGGTGGCGTTGCACGAATGTATGGGGTGCGGGATTTGCGCGAATGTCTGCCCCGCCAAGGAAAAGGCTTTGGTTATGCGCCCGTCTTCTAATTACCCCGAATGCGAAAGCGAAAACTGGTCGTATGCACAAACGCTCACACAAACAACTATGCTGAAACGGAACACCGTCAAAGGCAGTCAGTTTTACAAACCGCTTTTTGAATTTTCCTACGCCTGTGCGGGGTGCGGAGAAACGCCGTATATCAAAGTCCTGACGCAGTTATTCGGTGAAAAAATGCTGATTGCCAACGCCACGGGCTGTTCCTCTATCTACGGCGGATCGGCGCCCACCTGCCCGTATACCGTAAACGAGCAGGGCAAGGGCCCTGCTTGGGCGAACTCGTTGTTTGAGGATAATGCGGAATTCGGCTACGGTATGCGTCTTGCTTGGGAAGTTCGAGGGCGCGAGGATAAATCGGTATGGCTTATCGGCGGGGACGGCTGGGCGTACGATATCGGCTACGGCGGACTTGACCACGTACTCGCAAGCGGAGCGAATATAAACGCATTGGTGCTCGATTCGGAAGTGTATTCGAACACGGGCGGGCAAGCCTCGAAGGCTACGCCTTTGGGGGCGACGGCACGGTTTGCGGTCAAAGGCAAACGGAGCAAGAAAAAAGACCTTGGGCTGATGGCGATCACCTACGGCAGCGTATACGTGGCGCAAGTGAGTATGGGTGCGAACAGGCAACAGCTTTTAACCGCCTTGACGGAAGCGGAAGCGTACGACGGACCGTCGCTTATTATCGCGTACTCCCCCTGCATTTCGCACGGGGTGAATATGGGGAAATGTATGGACGAGGAAAAGCGCGCCGTCGAAAGCGGACACTGGATTTTATACCGCTTTAATCCCGCGCTTAAAAAAGAGGGCAAAAACCCGTTTACACTCGACAGCAAACCGCCGACGATAAGCTTAGAAGAATTCACGGCGGGCGAAACGCGGTTTGCGGCGTTAAAAAATACCCGTCCCGAAGAAGCGGAAGCGTTATGGCAGGAAGCGCAGGAGCGGGTAGACGAACGGTTTGCGCACTATCAAAAGCTTGTGGAGCTTTTTGCGCCGAAAGAATAAACTAAACGCCTCGCGTTGAACGCGAGGCGTTTGCTTTATTCGGTTTGTTTTTTAATGGCGTTTTTCCAACAGCTGTGGCACATTGCTACGTACGAATCGTTCCCGCCGATGAGTATTTGCCCTCCCTCGGTTACGATTTTCCCTTGCCCGTCGATTCGGGCGTTTACGATCGCTTTTTTCCCGCAAGAGCAAATCGTCTTGATTTCCGTTACCGAATCCGCCACCTCAAAAAGGCGCAGACTGCCTTGGAAGGTATGCGTGAGGAAATCGGTGCGCAAGCCATAGCAAAGCACGGGAATATCAATTTCGTCCACGATACGGCGGAGCTGGTCGATTTGCTTGGGTGTAAAAAACTGACATTCGTCCGCAATAATCACGTGGCAATCGGTATGCTTTTGGTATTCCTCGAAAATATCCTTTTCGGGCGTAATGATTTCCGCGTCTGCCGAAAGTCCGATACGGGAGCGGACGGTGTTCGCGCCGTCGCGGATATCGACGGAAGGCTTAATGAGCCATACCTTCATTCCCCGTTCTTCATAGTTGAATTTGGTGATGAGCGCATTCGCTGTTTTAGACGAACCCATTGCCCCGTACTTGAAATACAATTTCGACATTCCGCGTTTTCTCCTTCGTGTAACTGAAACAAGTATAACACTTTTTTGTGACTTTTGCAAGGCAAAACGCGGTTTATTCGATAATTATCCCTTTGCCTTTCCCAAAAACCGTGCCGTCCTCGTCGTAATAGACCGTATAAGTGCGCTTTCGGTAAGTGAGATTTTCTATCTTAAACCACTTCCATATCCCCGCTATCCGCGGTTTTACCGTCAACGCTTCCGTCCTTTCGTCCACACCGCATAACCCGCGCAGGACTAAGTCGATAAAGGTCGAATGATTATAATCCTTGCCCCTGTCAGGGCCCCCGCAATGCAACGGATAATCCGTACCTTTCAACCATTCGTGCGCGTCCCATATATGCGCATCGGGCAACATTACTTCGTCGATAAAGTTCTTTTTGTTCCCCTGCTCGTCGTAGATATAGTGCATTTCCGCATATACCTTGATAAGCTCGTACAAATCCCCGTCCGTCATGACCGACTGCGTATAGCTTCGCAACAGCTCGATGACCGCATTCACCGCGATAGAGGTCGCGAAGGGCCATACCTTGCCGTTCCAAGAACAGGGCTTATGCACGGGGTACATATACCGAGCGTTCGAACGGTCTGCCGTCGATAAACCCGTTTTCGCTTTGAACACCCGCTCGTCTTTCAAATCGGCAAACACGAACGCCTTTTCACTATCGGGCATACCGTATACCCACGGCATATATCCCATCAATTCCTTGGCGTTACATTCGGGCGGAATATCGCGGAAATCAAGCTCCCTATCCACTTCTCCGTCCAACGGGTGGATAGCCTTATAAAAACTTCCGTCCCAAAGCTTTTCGTCCATAAGCCTTTTGATATTTTCAGCTTTTTCGCGGTAATATTCCCCCTTTTTAGAAATCTTCGACAAGGCGAGCGCGTCCGCGTACATACAAGAGTTCATTATCGGGCGCAAGCCTTTGGGGAATTTATTTTCCGTCGTCGTACCGCTGATAGAATACTCCGTGCCTTCCCTATCGTCTATCGACCAGTACAAGCCGTTCTTCGTTAAATGACTTTCTTCCCAGCCCTCGAAATATTTTTCAAGAGCTTCTATATTTTCCGATAAAAACCGTTCGTTGCCCGTTACGAAACAAAAATCGCACATTTCCTTTAAAGCGGGCACGTGGTACGAATACGCCGAGCCCTCGCCTTTTATAAAAAAGGAAATGTAATCCAAAAAATCGTCCGCATTTTTCAGCCAACGAAACTCGTTCAGGTGGTGAACGAGCGGGGCGTTAATCGTGTTATATTTTCCCGCCCAGTATACGTCGGGGAGAAATTCCGTGATCAAGAACCCCGCGTCCGTCTTTCGGATATGCTTACGCATAACCCAAGTACGGAACGCAAAGGTATCCTCTATCGTTTTATCGGGACAATACAATCTCGGCGCGTTTTCTAATAAAAAAGCTTCCGCTTTTTCGTTCGGTATAAATTGCACCGTGCTTTCGATATCGTTTTCATTGAATTTTTTAAAATACTCGCGGTAATCCATAGTCTGTCTTTATTATAATTCACACCGAAAAAGCTTTTTTCGGTGTGAATTTCTCCGTTCTTTTATTCTGCTTCCGCTTCGGCGTAGCCTGCGGCAAGACCTTTGCCCAATACCTTAATAGCAACCTTGCCCGCGTCCTTTGCTCTAACGATTGCAAGCGCGCGACCTTTAAACGCGTGACAGCGGTTGGTCGTGAAATCGTCGTCGCTGATAGGGTTACCGCTGAATATTCCCAGCAGTTCCCCGCCCATAACCCACGCTTCTAATTCGTGTTCGCTTTCCGCTATCAAACGGTTTTCGCCGTCTACGATAGAAATATCAAAATAGCACAAGTCGCGGTTATCCGCTGCAAATTTCGTTTTTTCGGGCGTTACGTTAATCCCCGAAGCACAGCCCGTCGTTTGCAGAGTGTAGCGCGAAAATTCCTTGCCGTTTCTGTACGCCACGGCGGTAATTTCGCCTTTTTCATAAGTCGTTTCAAACACAGCGCGCGTCTTTTCGGGCACGCTTTCGCCTACCTTTTTACCGTTTACCAGCCATTCGACTTTATCCGCTTGGATATACGTTTCTACCTGAATCGGTCTGCCGATATATTTATCGTCGAAAGTCCAGCTTTCGTGCACGTCGTACCAATGCCAGCCCGTGCCGTACAGCGTTTCGCCGAAATGCTCGGGGTGCGTGACGAAGATTCTCGGCTCGTTCCCGCCGAACCATACCGCTTCTCTGAAATACGACTGCGGTCTTCTGTTCCCGCAAAGGTCGAGGTCGCCCTGATAACAGGTACGCCAAGGATATTTCGATAAGTTTACCGTCTTCTTGTCCCGTTCCCAATAGGAAACGCCGTGTCCAACTTCGCCTAAATTATCGTAAGCCGTCCAAGTGAAGTCGCCGATGTTCCAAATATTATCCGTCACGTCTTTCCAGTAATCGTGGAAATTCAATGTCCAGTTTTCCGAACCCCAAATCACGCGGTCGGGATTGTCCTCGTGGAATACGCCGTAGTGTGCGTGGTGATAGTTAAAGCCGATAATATCGAGCGGTTTTTCAAAGCCTTCCGTGATTTTATTGATCGCCCGTTGATCGCCGTGCCCGTTCTTTTCGATCATATACTCTTTGTAATCGTCGGGGTCGATGCTTTCGGGACGGAAGGTCGCAAGCGAAATTTTCTGTATCGCCGCCGTTACGAACTTGGTATCGTCGTATTTTCTTACTTCGTTTGCGAGCTTTTCCGACCATTTATCCGCTTCGGAAGTGCCGTCTATCTCATAAATTTCGTTACCGATAGAATAACTGATAACGGACGGGTGGTTTCTGTCGCGCATGACCATATAGGAAATATCCCTATCCCACCATTCCTTAAAGAAAATATGATAATCGGAAACCACGAATTTACGCTTATTCCATATATCGAAAGCCTCGTCCATAACCAACATACCGATTTTATCGCACACCTCTAACAATGCCGTCGAGGGCGGGTTATGCGAAATCCGAACGGCGTTAAAGCCCGCGTTTTTGAGCAGACGGATTTTTCTTTCTTCCGCCGCAGGGAACGCCCGCGCGCCCAACACGCCGTGGTCGTGGTGAATACACCCGCCGCGTAATTTTAACGGCTTGCCGTTGAACAGCAATCCGACTTTCGCATCGGCGTATACCGTGCGGATACCGAATTCGTTAAACGCGGTATCAAGCAATTCCTCGCCGTTGAAAATTTCCGTTTTTAAAGTATATAAATGCGGCGAATCCAATTCCCAAAGCGTGGGATTTTCGATTGTGAGCATACGCTCGCAAGCGGTCTTTTCCCCGCTCTTGACGGCGAGCGTTACCTCGTCCGTTTTTACAACCTTCCCGTTGCCGTCCGTTACCGTAAAGCATACGCGCGTATCGCAAGCAATATCCGCGCTGATAGCAAACTTTAAACGCACGCTTGCTTCCTTTTCTTTTACCTCGCTTGTGGAAATGAACATATCCCAAGGCTCAACGCGTACCGCGCCGCCTTCCCAAAGGAACACGTCTCTATATATACCGCAGCCGCTAAACCAACGCGTGGAAAGCTTCAAGGGGTTTGTGGTAATTTCCAGCTTGTTCGTAATACCGTCTATTACGTGCTCGGTTAAATCGACAAGGAGCGGGGTATAGCCGTGCGGGTGCAACGCCAAAAGCTGTTGATTGAGCGTTACTTCGGTGCAGGCATACGCGCCGTCGATATCGAGAATATAATGCCGTTTGTTTTCAAAGTTAAGATATTTTACGTATTTACCGCAGGTAACGGGGAAATACGCGTTATACAAATCGCCGTTCGGATCGCGTTTCTTCTCGATAGAATAATCGTGCGGAAGATCGATATCGCGGTATTCTCCCGTAACGGGAAAATCGGCGAATTTCCAATTTTTGGAAATGATTTTTTTAATCATAATAACAACCCTTTCGTTCTTCGGTTTTTGAATGTTTTGGGGATTTCTCCCCGACGGCGGATATCGTCCGCCGTCGGGGGAAGCTCCCGTTTTGTGTTAAAGTTTACTCATTCGTTTGCGGAATATTTTTCCATTGCAAATATCCGCCGCTGATATCCCAGTAATTTTCTTCCTTGCCTTCGTCGAGCATATAGCTGGTAAGCTGTGCGTTGGTTGCGCCTACTTTCGCCGCCGCTTCATAACTATCGTAACGTTCAAGCTTAAACATTTCATTCAAATGCTCTGCATCGGGCGTGCCGTAGTTACTGTAAACATATGCCTTGGAAGCAACGAATTGCAACTGGCTCTCCGTATTTTCCTCGTTCGTGCCAAGTATCTTACCACTTACGCTAGAAACAAGTCCCAACTCGGAAATTACGTAAATTCTGGGGTTAAACCAAGAACCGTTGGTAAGATAGTTAGTATGCCAAGAGAACACCAACGAAGCATCGGTATACGGACCGTTTTTATAAGCATTGCCAGGTGCATAATAATTTTTCGTTACCCCCATGTCACTCGCGTTCATATATCCTGCGGGTACGTCGTAACGGTCAAACGAACCACCGTTGTAGTTGTTTGTAGTGTCGTAAGCAGCGCCGTAAAGAACGCCGTATACGCCCGTATAATCGTAGTTATAAGGGAATGCGCCGTCTTTTGCGCCCTCCGATGTATCATAAGGCACTTCGGGGTTATATTCGATAACAAGGTTGTTACCCTTTAAGTTATTTACTTTTGCGGGCATATTTCTTGCCATAACGCCCATCAAGCGTACCGTGGTAGGGTCTACCTGCACGTATACGTTCTGCCAGTTCGTACTCCAATTCGATTCACCTCTACGCATAGTGGACTTCAAATAGACACTCATCGGCGTGGTAAGGTCGTCCGTAGGAATACCCATTTGCGCACGGTAGTAAGTCGAGCCAAAGGTTTGTTCACATTTACTAACTCCGCTTGCACTCTCTCTAATATCACTTACTGCATACGTACCAAACACACTTGCACTTGCTCTTACATCAAAAAGGTTGCCTTGGAATACCGAGCCGTAGCTTGCTTTTACGTTGATAAAGCCTACGTTTTGAATAGACGAATAAGCACTAACCGCGCTGAATAAGCCGTTACCGGGGTTATCTTCCGTATTGTCCTTGCTTACGTCAAGATTGTAAATGTTATGCCCTCTGCCGTCGAATACACCCTCGAAGAAGTTAAACGCAGAGTTCTCGAACTCAAAGCCCGTCGTACAGTCGATATCGTTTGCCAACATATAAACACCCTTGGTAATCGTACCGTACTTGCTACCCCTTACGTAATAGCTCAAATTTGCATTGTTCGTCGTGGTCTTATCCGCTTGGTTGAATACTTGCTTCAACTCAGTCGCATCGTCAATCATCTGCGAAGTAATAACGGTGTTGGTAAAGCTGTACTTGTGCCCATCTGCATTTTCAAGCATTACCGTTACACCCGTATAAACGTCCGTTTGCGGATTGTAATCAACCTTTACGCCAATATAACCGTTTTCGTTTGTATCGGTAATAATTCTCGGCTGTAAGCTTCCGACCAAACCTCTATCCGAGTTTGCCGTTGCCGCACCAACATAAGCAAATTCAACCGAATCGGCATATTTATAGTTTACGTTCGATACAAGGCTACCGCTTGTATAATCCGCCAAGGCATAGCTTGCTTCGCCCGCCACGTAGTTGAACGAATATTCTGCACTACCTGCGAGGGTTTGCTGTGCGCCGTTTTCGTCGGTGTAATAAATTTTATCCGCCGCTGAATCGTAGTAAGCAAGCGTAGAGACCTCCGTTACCGTACTTTCCAGCGTAGCGTTGAGCACCGTCAATGCGCCAACTTCGGAAACAACCGCTATCTTTATCGTATCGCCTGCAACTTTGTTTGCGTAAACGGTCTTGTCGAGCACGGCGTTCTCACGCGAAACTTTATCTCCCAAGTAATACACTTTATCCGTGTCAGCAAAAACGTAGTCAACCTCACCCGTTTGATAGTTAATCGTTACGTCTTGTTCCTCGTTGATTGTGCTGAAATATTTATTCGCAACACCTGTGTACTTCGTAGCGTCATTTATATACGCATTCGAAGCAGCACCCCAGATAGAACGGACAGCGGAAAACGGTCCAACAGGAACTTTCTCCCCATCCACGCCAACTTGATAGTACGGCTTCGCCGATAATTCGGTACCGTACGCCTTGTTCAAATATTGTTGTAAAAGCGTTTCGTCGAAAGCTTCAATCAACTCTTCGGCGGTCTTGGTTTCATCGTACGCAGGGTTGTGCGTAGGGCTTGTTGCAAGATCGGCTTTTAATTGCGCTTCGTTATAAAGGACGGAAGCGTGGTAATTAAACATCGTGCTTCCCTCAGCGAAAGCCACTTGTTTTTCATTCGTGTCGCCTTCCTTTTCTTTGTTGTCTACGTAATAGCAAACGTCGCTCGTTGCGCCGTTCTCGCCCGTCAACTGAATACCGAAAAAGATGATATCATCTTTGTACGTCCCCGTAAGCGAAGTGAATGCCGTACTGGGTAATTGCGCTGTGAAGCGGATACCCGAATCGCCGTTTGTATTAGGCAGACGCACGCCTGCCCCGGATTGGATACGGAAATTCGTTACGTCTACGTCGGCGTTTGCGTTCAGTGTTGCCATACCAACGCCAAAGGGCACGAGCGTTGCTAAACACAATACTGAAAGTAATTTTGCTCTTTTAGAAGCTACTTTTTTCATTGATAATTTTCCTCCATTGATCTTTTTTTGTTTGTTCATAGCTTTCCCCCTCCGTCATGACGAGAACGGTGTAAGCCAATCGACCGTAAAGTTCATATCTTCTTTTGACGCGGTTATTACGTCATGGTTCAATAGTTCTATCACGGTCACAGTTACGGGTTGATAGTTTCTTTTCATCAGCTTTACCTCCTGATCCTTTTATATATTTTTTCGTTGCCGTGGACGGAACGCGTTTATGTCCGTCCGCCGTCAACGTACTGCCTTGTTTACGCCCGCTTTTAGGCAATGGGTTCTAACCACCCTATATCGAAATTGATTTCAGGTTCGGTTACCTCTACCGAGGATTTCCATTGTAAACCGCCGTCCTCAATTACCCACAAACCGCTATCTACAAGCTTTTGCGTTTTGTCACTTGCCACTTCGCTTGCCGTATCGTATCTATATACGTTATTATAAAGATACGAACCCTTTGCAGCGTTGTCCGCTATCGGGCTATGGGGATACTGCGCGTTCTCCGCCAGCCATTCGCAACGGATACCCTGCTTACCTGCGTCGTTCTCCGCATACACGAAATACATATGCACGCCGTCGAATTCCTGCGTTAAGCTATCGCCTACAAATTGACGGTAAAGACAAGGATTCATTTGCGTTACGGTAATAACGTTATCGAATCTTGCCGACCGAGTTTCCAAATTCGCTTTACTGCCTACGCCCACGCCGTCGCGGGAAAGCAACGAACCGTACGCCCAACCGACCATATCGTCCGACTGCTCGTTTACGATTGTCACGTATACGTTCGTGAATTTAAACGTATTCAGCTCCGTCGAGGAGTTCGCGTAGAACAGACCTTTATAGTTACTCGTGGAATGATAATTATCCCAGTAAGTATTTGCAATCTGTACGTGCACGTTTTCCACTTCGGTAAGGCTCGTGCCAGCCGACTGTATAAATTTACCAAGCACCGTAAAGTCTTTGCCCGTTTCCGATTGTAAATTGACGAAACCGAGGTTTCTAACGATACTTCTGCCGCCGTTGTCCGCGCTGTCCGAATACACCGAGCCGAGCAACCCGCCTACCGTCGGACGGAAGTTATAAATCGCATAGCCTCTGCCGTCGAGTACGCCTTGGAATACGTGCGCGGTGTCGAGAGTATTTGCGCTAAACACCGTCGAATCGTGCGCTACGCCCGCGTTATTTGCGTTGATATTTTTATCGAGCACGTAATAGCCCGTAATTCTGCCCGTCGCTTGCGTGTGCTTAAACACCTCTAAATCGCTCGCGGTTTTTAAAATATGACTGTAAATCTTCACGTAAGGGAAACGGTAAATCATATCCGCCGTCGTTACGGTGAGCTCGCTCGTCATAACGTCTTTATAATCGCTTCGGATAAACACCGTTGCGCCCTTAATATTGCCGTTTTCGTCCACCGTCAAATCGTAGGTATTGCCGTTGATTTTTTGCGTTACCGAACGAATTGCTTTGGGGAGTTCCACGTACTTTTCTAAATCGAACTCGCCGTCGTAAGCCGACATTTCCACCGAATCGTTCACCGTCAAAATTTCGGGACTTGCGATAACCTGCAAGGTCAATTCGCCGTCCTCGCCTCTATAATTGTAACGAAGCGTGATTTCGTAACGGGCAATCGTTTCCACCGCTTGCGCCAAACGGATATTGCCGTTTTCGTCCACGTGTAATTGCGCGCTATCGTAGATATATTCTTCCACGGCTACCGTTTCACCCGAAAGGGTTGCCAAGGTCAGAGGCTTGCCAACCGTTGCCGAGTTGACTTTAATCGTTTTATCCAGCACTGCTTCGTTCAAGTAATAGCCGTATACGCCCGAAACCGTTTTGAATACGGGATACCCGACGTTTACCCACGAGGAGTTGTTGAAGCTGCCGTAATCGTTGCCCGCCGCTTCCATTTCGTCGAACGAGGGATAGCGTTTGAATTTACACGAATATACTTCGTTCCCTATCACCGTGTTCAGGTCGTTGCCGTTCGCTTCGTTCTTGCCGTAGATAGTTACGTTCGAATCGAAATACGCAGGCGTTTCGCTGATAAGGTATACGTTTTGGCTATAAAATCTCGTGCTGCTATTTTCCGCACGGTATGCCTTGGCGTTATTGATAAGTAACGCGCCCGACGTCGCGTTCGCTTGATTTACTGCCGTTGCATTGACGATGATATTTTCAAAACGCACAAGCGCGTAATCGGTACTGAACGGTGCATTGAAAAGCGCGCCTTTGGGATTTACCGTATCCGCGGAAAGCTCGATATAAATATCCCTGTATTCGGTGTTATCCGTTCGAAGCCCCTTGATATCCTTTCCGCTCGGTCTGGGTACGGGAATAAACGAACCGTATGCCAAGCCCGAAGAGTTGGAAATTTTAAGATTAGCAAAGCCGACGTTTTCCACGATAGCGTTGCCAAACAGATACCCGAACAAACCGCCGCCCGTTTTACCTGCTTCTACGGAAGTATCGAGGTTAGAAATGGTATACCCCTGCCCGTTGAAACGACCAAGGAAGCCGAACGCGTCCAACCCGTCAGGGTTATCGTACGCCCCCGTTTCCGCGTTCTTTTGCACGGAGCTGTTGTATCGGCTCATATTGACGGTGGTTTGCACCGTTGCATTATTACTGTCTACGTACTCGTAACGGGTATCGAATATTTCGTGCTCGATTTTTACGCCCGTTGCGTCGATATCGTTGAGGAGCACGCAATACCCGTCGATACGGGTAACCTGCGTTTCGTCCACGCCCGCCGTCAGCGGATTATCGTTTCTCAAAAATTTCAGCGCGAACAGGTTTAAGTCCTCTTTCGACTGCACTACGAGTCCGTACACGTTGGTTTTGACGTTATACACGACCTCGTCCGTTTCCACGCGGAGCGTAGTTTCGTACGCGCCCCTGTAATCGTTGAGTACCCCCAAAACGCTGCCGTCTTGTACCGTAAGTTCTACGCCGTCTTGGTACGCTTTCATATTCTCCACGCTGTCCGTGCCGAACAACGCCTTGGCAAGCGTAGTGTTTGCGTACCCGTTATTTGCGTCCTTGAAAGTACCCGTAAGGGTAGAGAAATAATCCACCGCCGTTTGGAATTCCGCTTCGGGGCGGGTAACCGTCACGTTTATCGTGCTTTGGTATTCGTTGTTTGCCGCGTCCTTATAAAGGAGCGTGATCACGCCCGTGCCGTATTTCTTCGCTTTAACCGTGTCGCCGTCCCGTTCCAAAATATCTTCGGGGAGCAGGAAAGAAACCTCGTTGCTCACCACCCCCGCAATATCGACGGACGGTGCGAACGGCATTTGATTGATATAACTTTCGCCCTCAAATTCCGCTACCGTGGAAAGCTCGATTTCGTCGTACTGTAAACCGTTGACGTAGAAATACACTTCTTCCACAACCGTAACGTTGACGAGCTTATAAAGCGCGGGAATTTCTTTATCGCTCATTCCGCGCCAAGACGCCGAAAACGCCACCGACGTTTTACCTATGTCTTTGATGAGCATTTTGCCTTGTTCATTTTCGCTAAAAGCAACGATATTCTCGTCAAAAGATTTCCCGACGATTTCCGCGTCGTAAAATTTCTTACCGTTAAAGAGGACGTATACCTCGAACGGGTATTCCTCCTCGTTTTTACCCACGCGGTAGCTTTCGCGCTCGTTCTCGATGACGAGGCGGGGCATTTGATTGCCGAGCGTGACGGTGATTTTACAAACCGCCGACACCTGCCCGCAAACCGCCTTGATATTCGTCGTACCTACGCCGAACGCTTCCACTAAACCGGTTGCGTCCACTTTTGCCACCGCGGGATTTTCACTCGTCCAAACGACGTCCTCCGCCTTTACGCCCGCGTTTTTGACTACGAGCAAGGTCGTGTCGCCGATAAGAGATTCTATCTCCGTTTTGTTCAACGAAAGTTCCACTACCGCCGTCTGTCCGCCGTCGGAAGAAGAAGTATCCTTGCCGTCGTTGCAGCTTTTACAACCGCAAAGGAAACAAAACAAAGCAATCACGGCGAACGTTAAAATTGTTATACGTAAAAACCGTTTCATTTCATTACCCCACTTCATACAAAGGCTTGCCGTTATATTCGAGCGCGGGCGCAAGCTGACCGATTTCGCGGATTCTCTGCTTATACGCCGCAAGCTGTGCGTCGTTAAACGGCTTTGCCGTAACGTTGCCGTACAAATCTACGATTTTATACAAGTGCGCAACCGTTTCCAACTCGATATGCTGATGCACGACCTTATATAAATTCTCGTCCGTTTCTTCCAAATACGCAATTTGAGAAAGCGCTTTGTCGCACTGTTCTACCCAGTCTTTCAACACCGCGTACGGATAATTTTCCGCCGTGTTCAAGCTTCTGCCCCAGTCGTTGTTTTCCTTGGCGTTGACCACCAAATTCGCATAGTAGATACGCTCCGACTGCAACAGCGCGTACATCGTATCCGCCGCGTCAAGGTACATTGCTTTCATATATTTACGGATATAATAATCCATATCGCTATGACAATCCCAACGGAGCTTTTCCGAAACGTAGCTTAAACAGTTCTGCCAAGCGGTCATTTCCCCGCCGCCCTGCAAGAAGTGCGCCGCGTGGACCATATCGTAACCGCCGTACGCCATCGCTTCGAAGAAGTTGTTGCTGTACGTCGTGAAGCCGTCCGAGAAATAAATATTGTTTACGACGTTGCCCGAGTTGTGCCAGAACCACAAACAGTCGGACTTTTGCGTGATCGTTTTCCAACCCTCGATTTGCTTGATTGCCGTGGGCCATTTTTCGTCGTATACGTCCGCGTGTGCGCTTACCCCGCGCGAGCTAACGTGCCAAATACCGATATTGTCGTAACAAATTACCTCGTCGTTAATCGGCGTGCCGTCCTCTTTTACGGGCGGGTCGGTATAAATATTGTAGCCGTAGATAAGGATTTTAAAGTTCTCTCTGTACGCGTAATGGAATTCCGCGTTTTCGTCCTTTTGCGATTCCAGCCACGCCTCTACCTTTTTACCGAGCTTGTTGGCAAACTTGATAAGATTTCCCGAATATCCCACCGTTGCGTAATCCGCTTTACAAGCGGCGCAGTTACAAATATCGCTGTTGTCCGTCATAGTAAAGGTAACGAAATTGCGGTACGGATAATCTTCGGGCGTGTAATTCTTTAACGAGAACACGATTTTCTCGGCGCAAATATCAAGCATTCTTTCCAAATCTTCCGCATTCCCGTGCGCGGTGTAGCAAAGCTGTGCGCCCTCCGAGAACATGTTGGCGTTCTCTTCCGTACGGGGAATATAATACATAACGTTATGTATCGGCGCGACTTTACTGGAAAGATCAAGTTTTTCATGGATAGGCAGGAAAAGATAGTTAGGGTGAATAAACTGCCCTGCGCGCAAATTCTTTACGGCGATTTCGTCCGCTACCGTGTCCACTCCAAGCCCTTCCGCGTCGAGCGGATGAATGGATTTGTCGTATTCGTAAACGTCCTGCGAGCCGTAATAGGAGTTGACGTCGGGAACGTCCGTAACGTCCAGCTTTTTAAACTTGCAATCGGTTACGTTGGTATCAATCGTGATACAGTTTCTGTAATAGTAATCGTAATTGAAATATATCTCCAAAAACTTATACGCCGCGTTGCAAACGCCCTGATCGCTGCCGCCGAGAATAAACGCCGATTTCCCTTTGGTGATAAGGCGTATTCCCTCGGTTTTAATCGCTTCGGGCGAATATTCTTTTTTATCTATGCCCGCTTGTGCCACAAGCGAGGTTTCGCCGATGGAAATATACTTCGCGTTCTCGTCGAACGCCCCGACCGCATCGTCGTATTTAAAGGACAGACTTATTCCCGTCGCCTTTTTGAACAGAATGATAAAGTCGGTTTTAAGCTGCAAAAGCATTTTTCTTGCGTTTTGCGGAATGACGACTACGTAATCGCTTTTCCCGTTTTGAACGAGGTAGTCGTTCGTGTCTTCCGTTTTAATATCGTGAATACCTTGGTAGGAAACGCGGGAAATATTCGTCGTCGCCTCACCGCCGATATCGCTTGTGCCGTCGCTTGCACTGCTGTCTTCCCCGCCTTTGCAGGAAATACAGCTGCAAGCGAGCAGCCCGATCATCATAAATAATATCCCTCTTAAAAATTTGTTTTTCATACTATTTACACCACCGTTACCCATATCACTTTATACGAATAGTTACCGCTTTCGTCCTTGGCATAGATATATACTTCGTATTGTCCCGCGTAGAAGAACGGGATTTTCGGTTCGTTAAAGGTGTAGAACGCGTTGGATTTGGTATCCCGCATAAACACCGTTACGACGATATTCTCCGCCGCCGTCCGATCGTCCGAAGCCGTATAATCGAGCGCAAGCGTTTCTCCTTGCTTTACGCTGACCGTTTCACTGCCGTTTATCTGAATTTCGGGTGCGGTAACGTCCACCACCGCTACGAAACACATTTTCGATACGGGTTTGCCCGCGCCGTCCAAAGCCGAGAAGGAAATGGAATACTGTCCGAAGCTTTCCAGCTTGATTTGGTACTCTCTCAACGGATCGCAATACCCGTCGAGCGCAACGCCGTCCACGCTGTATAATACCTCGCCGTCCTTTTCCGCGTACAAGCTGATATTGCCGTCGATTACCGTCGAAAGCACGTCGGTTACGCAAGGTACGGTTACCGTGATAACCGAACCGATCTCGTATTCACCCGAGAAATCTTCCAACGAAATACGGGGCGCGACCTTGTCTTCCGTTTGGCTGTTTCTAAAATTCTGTCCGTTGACGCTGTCCATAATAATGGAAGCCGCACCGTTTACCCCCGCGATCTCCACGTCGATATAGCAAAGGGACGAAGTGAAGTACGCGGACAAGTCCTCGTTAAAGGTAACGTCGTTTACCGTCAATTTGCGGTTAAGCGAATCGTAAGCGAGCTTTTTGGTTGCGGAATTATCCGCGAAAGAGTAGCTCGTTTTTACCGCTTTCCCGCCGTTTAACGACGCGTAACAAAGCTCGCCGTTCAACGAATAGGTAATCGTATATTGCACGCTTTCGTCGTAATAGTCGGTCAAGGTTACAATTACTTTATCGTAGCCTGCGTATGCCGTGGGGATTTTGAACGTGAAGCCAAGCGAAGTAAAATCAACCGCGTTCACAAACGAAAGCTTCCCGCTTTCCGCGCCCGCCAAAAGGTCGTAGCGGATATCGGTGCTCTGCGTTTCCTCGTAGGTCTTTACCGCAAATCCGTCGTGCACGAAATAGTCGCGAAGTCTTAACGCTTTCTTCTCACCGTAGCCGACGTCCACTATTTTCACGGAATCGCTGATAAGCTCGGCGGAATACCCGCCCTTTTCACAGGTGTACTTGACGATAGCCTCGCCTGCGCCCGTGATTTTCACTTTTTTGGTGTCCTTAATTTCCTCGTAGCTCTGCCCGCCGTCGTAGCTGATATACGATTTGACCGCAATTTCCGTCGGCTCGCCCGATTCAAACGAGTATGCGGGCACTTTTGCCAAAGAATATTCCGCGTCCTTCATAAAGTATCTGGGCAGGGTGAGTTTTCCGACGAACGCCACGTTTGCGGAAGCCTCGCTCGTAACCGTAAATTCTTTCGTTTCGGTAAATACGTTATCGTAGCATTCGTATACGATTTTATATTCGCCCGCATACCGAGGCGTAAAGGCGCGCGTTACGGGGTCTACCGTTACCGTTTCCTTGGCGTGTACCGCTTGAATACGAACGCCTAACGCGTCTGCCGAGTTCACCGTTTGCAGGGTATACGCGGGCAATACCGCCTGCGCGCCTGCGGAAATTTTACCGAAATTGCTGTAATCGGTGTTTAAAGTGATACCCGCGTTTGCTTGAACGGGATTTATCACAAGCGTCGTTTCTCCCACGCAGCCCGCCGCGTTTTTGACGATATATTTAACGGTGTATCTGCGGTCTTTGTCTATTTTAATTTTGCCGTTGGCGATGGGAACGTCGAGCTGCGTCGCCGTGCCGTAGTTCGCATACGCGTATACGGCGGAGGATACGATGGCTTCACTGCTCTCCACCGTAGGCACGGGCAGGGTGTATTCCGCTCCGAGCGGAACGTATATACCGCGTTCGTCCGTTTCCGTTACGCTCAATTTTACAACGGGAGCCGCAACCGTATCGACAAAACCAAGCTTGCCGTAGTTTTCCACGAGCTCTTTTCCCGAGCTTTGCCCGATAGAGGTTACGTCGATACGCCCCTGCGCACCCGCGACGTACTCGCTCATGTATACGCTCAATTTTACCTTGCCGTTGGCAAAGCCCTCGAATGCGTCCGTACCGTAAATTTCACTGCTCGAAAGCGCGCTGACGAGCATTTTTTTGTTGCCCTGCTGTACCCATACTTTATTCGTTTGGTAATCGTACTTCCAAGTAAACGGCGTGTGGTCGCCCGTCATAGGCACGTTGGAAAAGCTCGTTCCGCCCTTTTCGTTCTTGATATACAAGCCGTATCTTTCCCCGTCCAAAACGATATTGTAATAGGTCGCGTAGTCCTTGGGGGTAGGCGGCGTAAGTCCCGTACGCGTCTGCCCCACCGCCGCCGCGGTAAAGGAAGTATAATAATTCGCTTTTACTGCGTCCGCTGAATTGATATCGACAGTATCGTTCGTCGGGCCGTCGTAACGGCAGTAAAATTCCACGTAATTACCCGCATCGTAGCTATCCGACAAACGAATGACGCAATATTTCGCAATCTTCGTTTGCGCCATCATCTGTTTCCAAGCGTTGTCGCTGTCCGTGCTATCGTACTGCGGATTGGGTACGAAATCGGTCATTCTGTAATCGAGCGTGAGAATATCGCAAAGTCCGTCCTCGCCCACTTTCGTCAAGTCGATACTTTGCGTATAAGTAAAGGTGTCCCCTTCGCTCAGGCGCACGATCAAGCCGTCCTCCTTCGAATACAAAACGTCTTCGGCGTTGCCTGTAAACGCTTTGCCGACCTGTTCTTCGGCGGAAACCGCTGTAACGCTGCCGTTTTCCGTGGAAACGCCGTACAGTTTATTGCTGACGGTGAAAGACTTTTCGGCGATACATTTATTGCCGTTTTCGTCCTCGAAGAAATATCTTACCGTATAATCGCCCAGCTTATCCAGCTTGACCGCGCCTACGTACGCAATCGAGCCGTCGGGATAGACGAGAATACCGTTTGCGGCGGTTACCGCCTTCCCGCCGTGCAAAACCTCTACCGAAGCGGGAAATTCCACTTCGGCGTTTAAGCCGTATTCGTCGGCGAATTGTTCGCTTGTAATCGTTATGCGTTCGGCTTCCACAAGCGCGGGCTTTTTACCCCAAGGCAAAAGCGCGAGCACCGTGCAACAGAGCGCGATAACGAAGAATACCGCAAGCAATACGCCCGTTTTTTTGTTTTGTATTTTTCTCATATTATTCCTTTACTCCCCCTACGGAGATATTGCCCATAAGTTTATTTTTGAATACCGCGAATAAAACGACCATCGGCAAAGCCAAGAACATCGAAGCCGCCAAGTTGAACGGCACGTTGTCGTTATATCCGCTTGCGCCTCTGCTGAAATGCCAAACGGCGTAAGCCAGCGTTAAGTGCGAGGGAATGTATACAAGCGAGGTGTTGTAGTCGTTATACAGCGCCACGAATTGAAGCAGGAATACGGTAGAAACCGTCTTTGCCGCAAGCGGAATGTAAATCGTCCACATAACTCTGAAATACGACGCGCCGTCTAATTGCGCCGCTTCCGCGTAGGTATCCGAAGTACCGCTGAAAAAGGCGTAATAGATAAGGAAGTAAGTGTTGGCAAAGGTAAAGCCCTTTATCCACATACCCCAAATGGTGTCGTACATAGACACGCGGCGGAGCAGGGTTACGACTGCCGTCGTGTTCCCGACAATAGGCATAACCATAACGAAGAGTACGAAGCCGTATATCACGTCGCAGAATTTATATCTGAATTTTGCGCAAAGGTAGCCCATGATACAGGGCGCGAAGGTCGCGGCGAACGCCGTACCGCCCGCATAGAGCAGGGTATTCAAAATAAATCCGACGAAATTGACGTCTACGGGCTTGGTAATTTCCTTATCAAAATTCCAACCGCCAAAATATTTCACCGTTTTTCCGTCGATATGTAAGTCGGAAAACAGCGTGAGATAATTCCCGAACAGATTGTCATAGTTTTCAAAAGTACCGGGGTGCAATAAATTGTATTCTTTATTCAATTCCCAAAAGGACATATCCGGCAGGGAAAGCACACTGCCCGGCTGGCTCCAATCCACCCGTTCCTTAAAAGAGGTCATAAACCCCCAAAGCAAAGGGAAGATAACGCTGATTGCATATACTACCAAAATCGTACCGATAACGATGGCGTATATATTTACTTTCGATTTCGTTTTTTCTTTTTTCATCGCCGTATCTCCCCCTTATTGATCGCTCGGTCCGTATTTTTGCATCAGTTTTCTTACCGTCAGCGTTAAAGGCAATACCACGAGGGTTATCATAAGCCCGAACGCCGATACCTGCGGATACGTCCAGTACAAATCGTTGGGTACGAGTCCCGCCGAATGTACCGTTTGCACGTAGAGGTAATAGCCGATCGAACGCACGGGTGCGTTCTGTGCAAAGAAAGTATACAGGTTCATTTGGTTAGAAAAGATTGCCGCCAAGTCGATAACGACGAAGGTCGTGATCGTGGGGAAAATGGACGGGAGTGTGATATAGATAAATTCCTGAACCGTATTACAGCCGTCGAGGTGGCAGGATTCTACGATCGATTCGTTGATACCGCTCATCGCACCGCTTGCAAGCAAGATATTCGCACCGAATCCCATCCATAGGTTATAGAAAATAACCGTCAGTACCACCGTCGAGGTTTGCGTCGAACCGAGAAGACTCGCTTCCGCGCCCGTGATCAGCATATAAATTTCGCCGACCATAAACGAATACAACGACGACATAATAACCGTGGAAATGATTTGCGGGAAAAACAAAATCACACGGAAAAATTCGGATAAAAAGTATTTTTTATAAACGTAGAAAGAGAAAATGATAGAAACGGGCGTAGCGAGCAGGGCGACAAAGCAATACATTAAAAAGCTCACGCCGAACATACTGACGTTTTCCGTTTTAAACAGCTCTTGCAAGACGAATTTGAAGTTACTAAACCCCGCGAAATGCTCTACGAAGCCAACCCCTTTCACGTCCTCGTATTTGGTAAACGCCAAAGAAATATTGCTGATATTGACGTATATGTAAAAAATACACACCTGCAAAATCAACGGTGCTGCCATACAAATAAAGAAAATCAGTTTCTTGGTTTTTTCACTTAAAAACCTTTTCTGCTTCAAAACTCCTTTTCCGTTTGTCATATCCATACTACCCCTCTCCCGTTAAAATCTCTCCGTGAGGCTTGAACGCCGTCAAGCCTCACGGTCGGAATTTTTAATCAATAATTTAAGCCTTCGTATTTGATATCCTGTCCCGCTTTCGGATGTCCGTCGGGATATTTCTGCGCTTCGGGTACTTGATCGCTCGTACCAAAGTAACCGTTCCAGTCGGTAATATCCAGCATCTTTTCTTCAAAACAGGTCAATACGGGGTTGTTGCTCTTGGACTGTAAATACTTTCTTACGTCCTGCGTACCGAGCGAACCGCCACCGAACAAGTAGCTTGCCGAACCGCCTTGCTTACCGAGCTTTGCGGAGTTGTTGCGGTATACGTCGCTGTCACCGTAAGGATATACCTTGTTTGCCGATTTCACTAATTTCGCATACGACTGCGCGAAAGTGGAAGCCCCCTCTAAATCCGCGTCCTTAATATCGTATTCGAGCATCGAACCGTAACAGCCTTGTACCGTCGTCTTGGACAATTCCGCGTCCGAATAACGGAACATGAAATAATCCTTGATTGCGCCCATGATTTCCGCGTTATCCTGATATCTTGCGTTCACACAAACGAAACCGCCGTCGGGGATATACAGCGTGATAGGCTCGCCTTTCTTGCTCTCTTTATTAACGGCAGTGGTAACCGTTTCGTCCGTGCCGTCCACGCTCGTGGAAATGTTTACGGGCAACGACATCCAACGCACTTCTCTGTCGGGATCGGTCTTGAAATACATTTTATCGTAGTCGATAAAGTTGCCTCTGATACGGCTTTCGTTATACCAGTACGAGCACTCGATAAGCATCGCGCCCTGTCTTGCGGAATCGTGCAAGCCGAACAGGAAATCCTTTTGCGCGTCGATTGCGCCCTTGTTGGGCTGATTGGAAGCGGAAGCGTACCATTCTTCCTGTTCCATAAGCTGCATAAACGCAAAGGTGTAATATTTTTCTACCGAAGCAGAGGTGTAATACCCGTACTGTTCGTCGATGGTAACCGTCTGCGTGATAGGCTTTTTAACGCCCTCTAACCCGGGGAAGAGGTCTTCGTCGGTGTAGCCTACGACGATATCCATAGCGTCGCTTTGGAATCCCTTTTGCGCAACGGCGTTTTCATAGCCGAGCAAGGACATGTACAACGCTTCCGTGAAATAGTTGAGATAGAAGCCCATTTTACCCGACATAATGAACGGCTTAATGGAGTTGGTATCGAGATATTCGCAAAGCGCGATCAATTCGTAAAGCGAGGAAGGCAAACCGTCGTCTTCGGTGTTCGCTTTACCGTCGGGACCTACCGATCTTGCCGTCAAGTCGGAAGTGAATTTATAGGTATAGCCTGCGCCCAAAATTTCACTCGTGAACGAAGCCGCGTCGCTCGCCGTAGCGTTTGCGAAGTAGAAGCCTTGCTGGTCGAACAAGTCTTTATCGTAAGTCAAACCGCCGTACGATTCGTAGGAAGGAATACCGTAGTAACCGCTTTCCACCGTTGCTTCCGCGCTGTCTACCTGCAATTCGTAATTAAAGCGGATAGACTGCGGGATCTTTTCATAAATCGCCTTGCCGTCCTCTGCGATTTCCGTTTTCATAATCTCGTCAAGGCTTGCAACCCAGCCGTTGGAAGCCGCCGTCGTTACCTTCGTATAGCCGTCGCCCGTCGCGATGATATGGTAACCTTCGTTGAGCATACTCTCGTCAATGTTGATTGCCGAACCCGAAGTTGCCACTTGTACGGTTACACCTTTCTTGCCCGTTGCATACGATTTTTCCGCATACTTTGCCGAGAAGCGTTCCGCTTGCTCTTTCAAAATATCCGTACCGTAAGCGTTTTCGCCTACCAACATCGTAAGCACGGTAGTCTTGCTTGCGTCTGCGCTACTGCTCGTACCGCCGCCACCGCCACCGCCACATGCGACCGCGCCAAACGACATTACACCGCAAAGCGCAAGTGCGCTGACGCTTTTAAGCTTTTTACTGATTTTCATGCTCTTCATTTTTGCACCTCTTAATATGTTTTATTTTTATTTTTTAATCTATTTCCTCGTCGCCGTGGATTTCCATCCATTCCAGCGCCGCGTCATACGCTTCATAATCCAAGTCCGCCATCGTATTCGTATGGAATACGATTCCTTCCGCTTCCTTGGCAAAAAGTTTTTCCCTGTAAAAATCAAGTTGCCACTTCACCGCCTCGCCCGTCGCTTGCTTGCGTTCCCCGAAGTTATAAAGGTAACATCCGAACATACGGCGATTGTTGGGCGTAAGCTTTTTAAAAATCTCGAATTTTTCAGGAATCAACGGCACGTCGCGTTCTTCCCAAGTCCACATAATCACTCCGTTAAACGGGTCGAGATATTTTTGAAACGCCGCGTCGTCTTGCTCGCTGAGTCCAAACTCTTTCGTGTAAAGAACCATCCACATATCAATCGGACGCACTTCGTTCGTATTCAAGCGTTCGCGGATTTTCCAAAGCTCGTCGGCGTTCACTTCGTTTCCCGCCTCTCTATTTTTCGCTTTTACGACAAAATCGTCGAACACCGCGGCGGTGATATTCGGAAACTCCCTCGATTCCTTTATCAGCTCTTCTATGATTTCGGGATTCTTATCCGCCCCGAAACATTCCCAGCCTACCGCGGAAAGCGTTTTAAACGATTTGTTGTACTGACGGCGGTTGACGGGAATCCCAACAGGCACCATAAAGGTTTTATTGATTCCAAGGTATAAACAGCCTTCCATAGGCGTCATACGGGAATCCAACATATTGCCGTAATTATTCGCGTTGTTATTGTAACGCCCCTCTGGGTGTCCCCAAAGCCAAAACTTATCTCTAAGCTTCATTTTTTTACCCTTTTCAATATGTTTTATTTTTATTTTTGGAATTTTCAATATTCCCTTTTGGAAATATTTATTATATTGTAACATACGGGCTGTTAATTGTAAATAAAGAAAATTATTTTATATATGTGTTTATTTACTGTACGCCTTTTTGCGCCCGTTTGCCCGCCGACTGTTTTTTCCTATTTTATCCAGCCGAAATCTCTGGGGGAAAGTATCCCTTTTCCCAACGTATAACAGGGATTTTCGTCTATACACCATTTCGCGTTGCTGTAAGTGCAAATCAAAAATTTATACGGCAATCGGATAAAGCCCGTATCCGTTTTTTTGATTTTTAGTATCAAGTGCGTTTTTCCCTTTTCCGACAAACATTCCACCTGCCACTTGGAAAGCTCCTCTCCCACCTTTTCGTCCAACATCGACTGGTGCGAGCCCGCCTCGATATAAAAGGACAGCGTTCCGTCGTGTTTTATCACCATCGTCGGCTCGGGAAACATCAGTCTGTATTCGTTATCGAAGCAGAAATCTTCCTGCCTATCGCTTTGAATTTCCATTTCGATATACTCGCCGACGGCGATACGGAATTTACTTACTCCGTCGTCCAACACCGCCCACGGCGCGCTCTCTAAACCGTTCCTGCCCGCCGTAACGCTCTTTACGTCCTCGTCGCCCCCGTAATAGGTGAGCGGTAACAAGCCGTCCCGTACCCGCTTTTCAACAAGCGGAAATTCCTCGTCCAACAGTTTGTCCAAAGCCCGAATCCGTTTTTCCAGCTTTTCGGGGAAGAATTTATAGCCTTCCGCCTCGGAATGATACCCAAGCCGATTATCCGCCCTGCAAAGGGTAATCATTTTCTTGCTGTTTTCCTTTTCCGCAAGTACGATATTCCGCATTTCTTGTAATATTTCGCAAGCGTTGCCTCTGCCGTAGCCCAGCTCGTCGCGCAATTTATAAAACCGTAAAATGTTATTTCCGCTATCGAACAGTACCCCAAGCGCTTTGGCAACGGAAAACTGTTCGTGATACGCTTCGTTCCACTGCGGAAGCACGGACAAAGCCTCACAGCCCTTGCGCCAGTTCTCTTTTAAGGTATCCGTCAGCGTGATCGCTTCCTCTATCGTATGCCCTGCGAACAGGCATTCGCCGATTCTATCGCCGTCGGGGATATCCGTGAGTTGCCAAGTGCGCGGAAGCGGAAAGTTTTTTGGAAGCAAGGCAAGCTCCCACACCACGCCGTCGTGCATCGGTCCGTAATAATTGAACGACACGTTGACGGGGTAATTGGTATACGCCTTTTCGAAATATTCCCAAGCCGTTACGACCGCGTCCACTTCGGCGCTGTTAAAATATAACCCTGCAAGCTCGGTCAAAAATTCCCGTTTAGACGGGTAGTGTTTCGCCGAGGAAAGCATACCCGCCGCCTTGCTCATAAGGCAGGGATAATTTCCGAAAAACCAGCTTTCCATAACCCCCGTTACTCCTAACGACTTTGCCCGTTCCATCTTATCGTACACAAGCCCGGGTACGGGGATATACGGCACGGTGGCAAGCTCGTGCGAGCAACAAATTTGCATTTTCGCATAGATTTTTTTATTTTGCGCCACGGCGCGTTTCGCCGTAAACGAGAACATATCCGACGGCCCTGCATAGCATAAATAGTAATCGAGCGCAAACCGCTTTTTCCCAAGCTGTTCCACTCTGCCGTCGTCCTCGAAATTTTGTAACATCGCAACGGCTTCGGGACATCTGTCCACGTACTCGCCTATCACGGAAAAAGGCTGTCCTCTGTGTCCGTAAGTCCAGCTGATAAACTCCATTTCAGGCGCGGCGTTTTGCATGGCTTTTTTTACAATCTCAATCGTGTGCGCCACGATTTCCATACGCGTTTTGTCCTTGCAATACGGGCAGTTATTATGCCAAACGCCCTCTAAACTGGGCCAAGTGTTTCCGCAAGAGGTTACTCTCTCGCCAAAGGTAATACTCATTATCCCGCCGAGCTTGGGCACGGCTTTTACTAAACTTTCCACCGCTTCGGATAAGTACTTTTCGCCAAATTCGCTGTAAGTACAAAAGCCTGCGGGACCGCGGCTGGAATTTCCGCGCACTTGCGGATATTTTTCCGCAATACCCAAATAGCGTTTGGCGAGCGTAAACTCTTCCAACGACATCGGCATAATCATAAATAAAAATACCTTGATACCGTACCGCCCGCATTTGTCTATCAACGCGTTCAGTTTTTGCAAGCGGGGTTCGCTGTTTTGCCCAAACTCCCCGATATAGCTCGAACGAACGATTTGGTCCATATCCTCGTATACCCAAACCGCGTTCACGCCGTCGTGCATTAGACGGCTCAAATACCCTTCGGGGTAATAGTCCGTTTCCCCGTCCAGCTCCGCCAAATTTTTCGGCGGGCGGTTAATGGGCGCGTAACAGCAACGGGATATGCGCGTTTTTACCGCCGTCTTTTCCCGCGTTTTACCTATCGTTAAATTCCCGCCGCCGATACACAAAAGCTCCTCAAAACGGATAATTCCGCGCCGAAGCCCCTCGTTCTCGCTTGCCGTGATAACGCTTGCTTTTGCGGTTATTTCTATTTCGTATTCTTCCTTTTCATAGCCGTCGGCTATATTGAGTATAAGCGGGTATTCATTCCCCGCCAAAGCGTTCTTTTCCGTAAACAGAGAAAAGTCCCGAAAGACCGTCTGTAAATTTCCCGCGTCCGTAAGCGAGTCCGTTTGTAAGTATATACCTAAAACGGACACCTCGCCCGCCCGCTTTTTCCGCGGGAAAACGCGGGCGGGCTCGTAATCGGAAAGTGCGTTTATAAAAGTACAGCTCGGCTGTTTTTCAAAAAATTCGTCTACCGTCTTTACTCTTTTCACGATTTTACGACGCTCCTTTTTATGTATGTGTTTATTTATCGCCCAACGGGATACTATCTCTTAAATGCTTGACTTTGCCGTTTTTTTATTTTATAATAATTTCAATTACAGGTCAAAGAGGTGCATATGGGCAATCCTGCTTTTAAGTACAATTTCGGTATTTTTAATCCGACGAATGCGATTCAATCTATCCACATGATAGACATCGGTTACCACGACCACACGGTGGTAAAAAACTATATCACCAAGCCGCGCGCACAGCATTACGACACCTTTCATATCGTCTTGGAAGGACAAGGCACTCTGAAATATAAGAACAAAACCTACAAGCTTTCCGCGGGCTCGGTTTTCTATCTCCCGCGCACGATAGAGCATTTGTATTTGCCCAAGGAAAGCGATCCGTATAAGTTCGTTTGGATAGGCGTAAACGGCGATGAATTACCCGCTCTGCTTAAAAAGAAGAATATCACCGAAAACAACCCGCTCGTGCATTTGAAGAACGCACAAAAAACGGTACAGCTTTGCAAGCAATTTATCGAAACGCATACGCAAGCGAATATCACGGAAGAAAAAATGTTGTCTTTCTTTTTCTCCTTTATCGACACCGTACGCGAACCGTCCAAACCCAAAGATGCAACCTTGCAGTTTTCGCAGTATATCGACCAAATAAAAATGCTGATCGATCACAACCATATGTTTGCGAATTTCTCGATTGATTCGATTGCGAGTGCCTTGCATTTAAGCCATTCTTGGCTTTGCGCTTTGTTTAAAAAGGAAATGGGAATGTCCATGCAACAGTACCTTATTTCCGTGCGTATCAATAAAGCGTCCGTGCTGTTAATCGAAACCTCTTTGCCCGTCAACGAAATCGCCTACTCCTGCGGATTTACCGACGCGCTGTATTTCTCCGCGCTGTTTAAAAAACGGCAAGGCCATTCCCCCTCGCAATATAGGAAGAAATACGCGATTACAAAATAAGCTTATTCTTCTATGATTTGAGAAGCCCGCACATCGGGCTTTTTCGTTTGGTAATTGATATTGTACAGCTTTAAACCGCGCACGTTTTTCGCGTATAAGCCGTAGCTGGGAAGCTTGAATTTATGACATTCGGGATAATCCTTGCTGTCGGGGAAATGCACGGTATTTTCCCTTTCTCCGCCCAAAACGTGCAGATTGATATTGTTCAACGAGATATTCTCGATTTTATTCGTTTCGTCCGTACTGACGATAAGGCTCGGATACGAACGGTTCGTGCCGTAATCGCTCCCCTCTTTGATATCGGGGAACCAGCTGTCGATACTCTTGAACCGTTCTTCGTGCACGTCGGCGTAAAGATTAGAAATATTGATATTGGAAATACTGCCCATCGGCGTACCCTTGGGCGCGCGCAAACGGTCTGCCAAATAAATGAACAAAGGGTTTGCCACGTTGTTCATCGTAATATTCGAAATGTTCACACCGTAAATATTCGCCCCGTCCACACTCTCAATGGCAATCCCCGAATGTTGCGTATTGAGCAATACGCAGTTGGTAATATTGATATAACGGAAATCGCCGATAGATTCCGTACCGAGCTTGATTGCGTTTGCGCGGCTGCTCATGATACAGTTGGTTACGGTGATACGCTGACACGCCAAGCGTTGATTGTCAAAGTACGAGGTTTTTAATACAAGAGCGTCGTCGCCCGTTTTAATGATACAATCGGAAATGACTACGTCCTCGCACCCGTCGGGGCTGATTCCGTCGATATGCGAATGAATATATACTTTGGAAATGATAACGTCCTTACACGCGCCCATCAAAACGGAAATATCCGTTGCGTGCAATATCTTTACGTCGGAAAGCCGTAATCCGTTTACCTTACGGAACGCAAAGACCTTCGCTCCGCGATGGTAGCCATCCCCGTTGGCACTGCGCTTGTCCTCGGGGTCCCACAGCGAAAGCATATCAATCGTCGCAAGACCGCGAATACTGATATTCTCCGCCTCGTTTGCGTAAAACATCGCGCAGGTGTATTTACTGTGCGACAGGTCTTGATATAACGCGTAAGGAATTTCCTCGTCCGCGGCAAAATCGCTCAATTTATCCGCCGAATAAATTTTTACGCCGTCCTCAAACACGAGGTTGGTGTTGCTATGCAAAACCACCGTGGAAAGCTTATATACCCCAAACGGCACGAACACGGTTTCGCCGCCGCGCTTTGCGCCTAAATCGATTGCTTTTTGGAAAGCCGCCGTATGTAATGCAGAGGATTCGTCGATAAAGTCTTTTACGTTAATCATTCTATTTTTATTCCTTCGTTCTTTTTTCCTGCTTTTTTCCCACGCATGAACCGTGTGTAAATTTCTATTACACCTTTCCCGCAGCGTGTTATCACTCCACATTATATATTGTAAACAAACTTCTGTCAATGTGTAAATTTATGGAAAATATAGGTTTATTTCTTGTTTGGGAATTTTTGGAAAACGCAAAAAAGCACCCCTGCGGCGAAAAATTTGCCGCAGGGGTGCATTCCGTTTATCGTTATTTTTGAATAATATCTTCCATAAAATAGGCGTTCGTGTTCGCCCGTTTTCCCCGCTCGTCCACGAGCGTGAGTCTGAAATACCCGCAATAATGAGGCACGTCGAAGCAGGCTTCCGTCAGCGGCTTTCCGTCTTCCGCGTACACCGCGCGCGCTTCTCTTGCTCGACAAGTAAGGTAAATTTTATCCACGCCCGAGCATTTCACGAACACCTTGCCGTCCTCGAAATACAGCTCGTAAATTTCAGGTCCTTCCGAGGCGTAAAAGTCCCCGTTTTCAAGCGCTTTGGTAATCGTTCTATATTGTAAATTTTCCGCTTTTATCATCGTAAACGCCACGCCCGCGTCCGAATAACGGGAAGTCTTTTCCCGCCTGTTATGGTTGTCGTCGGCGGCGATACAATAAATCTTTTTCCCGCCCGTCAACATATCGTCGTATTCCTTGGCGTTGTATTCCTCGTAGCCTGAAACCAAACTTCCGCCGTTTACGATTTCCATTGCGTGCATACCGTTATACGACATGTAATCGTTGTAATTTTCCCTCGACCAAGTAGGATGATTATACGTGATAAAAAAGCCTTTTTCGCGACACCCTTGTATCACGTGACTGATTGCCTCGCCCGTGTATTCACGGACGTAATCGGGCTCGTTTTCGTTAAATTTGACCAAATGACGGTTTTTAGGCGCATTGC
>JAZNDR010000065.1:0-45292 GCA_045588185.1 Candidatus Scatosoma sp.
GATATCCGTCCCATGGTACAGCTCGACGGCGGTAGATTTGCTACTTCCGACTTGAACGATTTGTACCGTCGTGTTATCAACAGAAACAACCGTTTGAAGAAGATGATGGAAATCGGCGCGCCCGATATGATCATCAAGAACGAAAAGCGTATGTTGCAGGAAGCAGTGGACGCGTTGATCGACAACGGCAGAAGAGGCAAAGCGCTCAGCGGCCCTTCCAACCGTGATTTGAAGTCGCTCTCCGCAATGCTCCGCGGTAAGCAAGGCCGTTTCCGTCAGAACCTGCTCGGTAAGCGTGTTGACTATTCCGGCCGTTCGGTTATCGTCGTAGGTCCTGAACTTAAAATCTATCAATGCGGTTTGCCTAAGGAAATGGCAATCGAGCTTTTCAAGCCCTTCATCATGAAACGTCTTGTGGAAAGCGGTCAATGCCAAAACATCAAAACGGCAAAGCGTGCCGTAGAGAAAGCAAAGGATATGGTTTGGAACGTTTTGGAAGACGTTATCAAAGACCACCCCGTGCTTTTGAACCGTGCGCCTACCCTTCACCGTCTGTCCATTCAAGCGTTCGAACCCGTACTCATCGAGGGCAGAGCTATTAAAATTTCTCCCCTTGTCTGCGGACCGTTCAACGCCGACTTCGACGGCGACCAAATGGCTGTGCACCTTCCCCTCAGCGTAGAAGCGCAGGCGGAAGCAAGATTTTTGATGCTTTCGGCAAACAACATTTTGAAGCTTGCCGACGGTAAATCGGTAATGTCCCCCACGCAGGATATGATCATCGGCGCGTACTGTCTGACGATCAAGCGTCGTGAAGAGGGTAAAAAGTACGACGAGCAGGGCCGTCCCTGCGAAGACGGCGAGGTATATATCCCGCCCGTATACGCGTCGGAAAACGAAGCGATTTTGGCTTATCAGAACAAAGTCGCACACGAACAGGACGAAATGTATTTGAAGCGCGTAGTCGAACTGCCCGAAGGCAAATTCGACGACCTGCCTTTGCCTTACAGATGTCCCGTGGAAAACAAAGAGGGCGAAACGCCCATTAAATGCGCGGAAGTCCGCCGTAACGAAAAGACGGGCAAGCTGGAAGTTTCGGGTATTATCAAAACGACCATCGGCCGTTTGATTTACAACGAAGATTTGCCCCAAGACCTCGGTTTCGTAAAACGCGAAACGCCCGAAGCGTATTTGCGTTTAGAGCTGGATACCGAGTTCATCGGCAAGGCTCGCGCAATCGGCAAGAAGCACCTTTCCCGTATCGTCGAGGCTTCGTTCAGAACGGGTAAAGCGCCTAAGGCTGCGTACGTGCTCGACGCTATGAAAGAAAGAGGTTATAAATATTCGACGCTTGCCGCTTTGACGACGTCCGTATTCGATATGAAGATTCCGCCTGAAAAGCAAGCGATTATCGAAAACGCAGAAAACGAAGTGGGCAAGATTGCGAAGAAATACGCTCGTGGTTTGCTCAACGAGGAAGAGCGTTACGGCGCGGTTATCGCGCAGTGGGACGCGGCGACCGACAAGGTTGCAAGCTTGTTGAAAGCGCAAGGCGAGCAGGATAAGTTCAATCCCATTTGGATGATGGCGGATTCGGGCGCGCGTGGTTCGATCGACCAAATCAAACAGCTCGCAGGTATGCGTGGTCTAATGGTTAATCCTCAGGGTAAAAAGATTGAGGTTCCCGTTAAATCGTGTTTCCGTAACGGTCTGTCCGTTTTGGAATACTTCATTTCCTCGCACGGTGGCCGTAAAGGTTTGACCGATACCGCTCTGAAAACGGCAGACTCGGGTTACCTTACCCGCCGTCTTGTAGACGTATCGCACGAAATCATTGTTCGCGAAGAGGATTGCTGCTCGGGCAGAAAGCCTCAGGGTATGAAAGTTAAAGCAATTTACGACATCGTCGGCAAAGAAATCGAAGGCTTGAAATCGAGAATTTTGGGTAGATTCGCGGCAGAGGATATCGTACACCCCGAAACGGGCGAAGTCCTCGTTTCGATGAACCAGTTTATCGACGAAAAGGAAGCAAACGCAATCTGCGATGCAGGTATCAGCGAAGTTTCCATTCGCAGTATCTTCGGTTGCTCGTCGAGATTCGGCGTATGCGCGAAGTGCTACGGTAAGAACATGGCTACCACCCTTCCCGTACAGGTGGGCGAAGCGGTCGGTACGATCGCGGCGCAATCTATCGGTGAACCCGGTACCCAGCTTACCATGCGTACGTTCCATACGGGCGGTATCGCAGCGACGGGCGACATCACGCAAGGTCTTCCCCGTGTCGAAGAATTGTTCGAAGTTAGAAAGCCGAAGGGCTGTGCAACCGTTTGCGAAGTGGACGGTATCGTGTCCATCGACGATTCGGACGGTTCGAAGCATATCAAGATCACGGACGAAAAGACGGGCGAATTGAAGAAAGAATACACCCTTTCGTTCAATGCGGAAATCAAGGTAAAAGAGGGCGAAAAGGTTACCCCTGGGGTACTCCTCAACGCAGGTAGCGTATATCCCCAAGACATTCTCCGCGTGCAGGGCGTTAAGGGCGTACAGGACTATATCCTTGAACAGGTACAGTCCGTATACCGTTCGCAAGGCGTTGAAATCAACGACAAACACGTTGAAATCATTGTTCGTCAAATGCTGAAAAAGGTACGTGTAGAAAACGCGGGCGACACCAACCTGCTCCCCGGCGAGCTTGTGGATATGGTTACGTTCCAAGACGAAAGCGCGAAAGCGATGGCAAACGGCGGTAAACCCGCTCTTGCAAGACGTGTACTGTTGGGTATCACGAAAGCGGCGCTTGCAACCGACTCCTTCCTGTCGGCGGCGTCCTTCCAAGAAACGTCGAGAGTCCTTACCGAAGCGGCGATCCGCACGAAGCGCGATTACCTTGTCGGCTTAAAGGAAAACGTTATTATCGGTAAGCTTATTCCCGCGGGTACGGGTACAAAGGCGTACAAGAGCGTTACGCCCCAGTATATCGGATCGTACAAAGCGGAAAAAACCGCAAACGAGAATAGCGAAGAAGTGAACGCATAAACAAAAGCTCCTTTTCGGTAACAACCGAAAAGGAGCTTTTTACTTACGCAAAGACAGCCCCGATAAGAGGTCAAGGAAGTTAGTTCCTTGACTTCTACTCTTAACACTATTCCGCATTTAAAAACCGCGCACGGTATGCCGTGCGCGGTTTTTGTTTGACTTTGCCTTAAAATCGTAGTATAATGTTATCGAAAGGCAGGTGGCAGGTGGCAAAACAAACGAAAACACAACTCCTATATGAAATTCTCCGCTTCCTTATCGTGGGGGGCTTGGCTACGCTCGCCGATTATATTTTGTTCTGGATACTCGACGCGGGGATTTTTCCGCTTATCCTGCCCGTGCAAAACCTCGCTTGGTCAACCGTTTCGCTTGTTATCGCTACGGGCGCGGGGTTTTGTATCGGACTTTTCGTCAACTGGATTCTTTCCGTTCGTTTCGTCTTTCGCGCCGTGAAATACAAGGAAGAGGCAAGGTCGAAAAAATCGTTCGCACTCTTTACGATTATCGGCGTGATAGGACTTATTTTAACGGAAGTGGGAGTGGTCGTTTTGGTAGCGGTTTTTCCGCCTATTTCCCTGTTCGGACAGACAGCGTTTTTGGGTACGGCAACCGAAAAATGGCTGGCGAAAATCATTATGACTTGCTTGGTGCTGATTTGGAATTATATCGGCAGAAAACTGTTTGTATTTAAATCGTAATAAATATGTAATTTACAATAAAATTATAAGATTTTCATACTCAAAAGGTTGAAATTTCTTGTGATTTGGTTTATAATAATATCGTAGGTTTATATATAAATATATAACTTTCCCGATTTTGGGTAATTTTAGTAAATTTACAAAAGATAAAAAAACGATTGCAAAGGCTTGACAAATCGCCGCGCGTTTGTTATAATAATATTCGGTGAGACAAACGGGGCGTCGCGCGGCTTTTGCGTGTCGCCTTTTTTAAGAAAAGTGCTGTTTTATACCCAGTTGATTTTTTACGGAAAAATACTGCGAAATCCTACGCATTTCCCGCGGTTACATACCGCCAGTATGCGCCCTCGGGAAAATACTTGTCTTTCTTGTATTTTTCTCGTAAAATCGTGATAAATCACTAATCAACCGCGTATTGCAACATCACTTTCAGGAAAAGTCCTGTTTTATACCCAGTTGATTTTTTACGAAAAAAGCACCGAGGAGAGAAAAAATGGTCGGTCGTATTCATTCATTCGAATCCTTCGGTACGGTGGACGGACCGGGGATTCGGTTCGTAGTGTTTTTGCAAGGCTGTCCGTTGCGCTGTCAATACTGCCATAACCCCGACACTTGGGGCGCAGGCGGGAAGCCGTACACGGCGGAAGAGGTTGCAACGCAGGCGATGCGGTATAAAAACTATTTCGGCGACAAGGGTGGCGTTACCGTCACGGGCGGAGAACCGCTGTTGCAGATAGAGTTCGTTACCGAGCTGTTCACCATTCTAAAAGACAAGGGTGTGCATACCTGCGTGGATACTTCGGGGATAACCTTTAATCCCGATGACGCGGTAAGCGTGGAAAAGCATAAAAAACTGCTTTCGGTAGCCGATTTATTCCTGCTTGATATCAAGCATATCGACGAGGAAAAATGCAAAAAGCTGACGGGGCAGAGCAACGCGCATACGCTTGCTTTTGCGAAGTTTTTAAGCGACAATAAAAAGCCGATGTGGATTCGGCAGGTGTTAGTACCGACCCTCACGGACGACGAAAACGATTTGAAAGCCACGCGGGCGTTCATTGAAACGCTGGAAACGGTGGAGAAGGTCGAAGTGTTGCCCTACCACACGATGGGAACGGTCAAGTATGAAAAGTTGGGTATCGACTATCCGTTAAAGGATTTGCAAGCTCCTGCCAAGGAACGGGTGCAAAACGCTCGGCGGATATTGTACGGAGAGAAATATGAGTAAAGATTACAAAGCGGAATTGAAAGGTCTTTGCTGTGTGGAAATCAGCGGGGAATCGTGTGCGAACTGCTTAACGCTGATGCCGATTCTGGAACGGCTGTGTGCGGAACGGGAAGATATCAAGCTCGTGCACGTGGAAGCGGATTTCACAACGACTGCGCTCATGGAAGAATGGGACGTTACGCGTGTACCGACGATTTTGCTCGTAGACGACGGCGAGATATTCGCAAGATGCGCAGGATTTCAGCCGGAAGAAATTTTAGAGCTTTGGCTGGACGCAAAAATCGAAGAACGCAAGGCGCAGAAAAATTGAAAACGATCCCGTAAGGGTTTGTAAATAAAATCAAAAAATATTATTTTTTTAGGAGTACTGATATGATGCAATACAAAGGTTGGGAAGGATTCGCCCCCGGTAAATGGTGCGATGACGAAGTAAACGTGCGTGATTTCATTCAGCGTAACTATACGCCGTATGAAGGGGACGCAAGCTTCCTTGCTCCTGCGACGGAAGCAACGAAGAAGCTTTGGAATATCGTTTGTGATTTATCCAAGAAAGAACGTGAAGCTGGCGGCGTTTTAGACGCGGATACGAAAATCGTTTCCACGCTTACCTCGCACGGCGCGGGCTATTTGGATAAAGATCTTGAAAAGATTGTCGGCGTTCAGACGGACGCTCCTTTCAAGCGTGCGTTACAGCCCTTCGGCGGTATCCGTATGTCGGAAGGCGCGTTGGAAATGTACGGTTACCAAATCGACCCCAACGTAAAAGAAATTTTCACGAAATACAGAAAGACCCACAACGAAGGTGTGTTTGACGTATACACGCCCGAAATGAGAGCCGCTCGTTCGGCACACATTTTGACCGGTTTGCCCGACGCTTACGGCCGTGGCAGAATCATCGGCGACTATCGCCGTGTGGCTCTTTACGGTGTGGACTACCTCATTCAGAAGAAAGAGGAAGACAAGCTTGCAATGAACGGCGATATGACGCCCGATAAGGTAAGAAACCGTGAAGAAGTTGCCGATCAGGTAAAAGCGCTCAAAGCGTTGAAAGAAATGGCGGCTATCTACGGCTGCGATATTTCCAAACCTGCTGAAACCGCACAACAGGCAATCCAAGCGTTGTACTTTGGTTACCTTGCGGCTGTCAAAGACCAAAACGGCGCGGCAATGTCCATCGGTAGAAACACTACCTTCCTTGATATCTATATCGAACGCGACCTCAAAAAAGGTCTTATCACGGAAGAAGAAGCACAGGAATTTATCGACCATTTCGTTATGAAGCTTCGTATCGTGAAGTTCATGAGAACGAAAGAATACAACGAATTGTTCTCGGGCGACCCTACCTGGGTTACCGAAGCGATCGGCGGTATGGGTGTAGACGGCAGAACGCTTGTTACGAAGACGTCCTTCCGTATCCTGCACACCCTTGACAACCTCGGTCCTGCACCCGAGCCCAACCTTACGGTTCTTTGGTCGAAGAAGCTGCCCGTTGCGTTCAAGAGATTCTGTGCGGACATCTCCATTCGTACCTCTTCCATTCAGTATGAAAGCGACGACTTGATGCGTCCGGAAATGGGCGACGACTACGCAATCGCTTGTTGCGTAAGCTGTATGAAGGTCGGTAAAGATATGCAGTTCTTCGGTGCAAGAGCAAACCTTGCGAAGTGCTTGCTCTACGCTATCAACGGCGGTAAAGACGAGATTATGAAGGACAAAAAGACGGGCAAGCCCATGCAGGTTTCCCCCGAATTTATGCCCATCTTCGGCGACGACGCGTTGAACTATGAAGAAGTTGTTGCGAAGTTCGATAACATGATGACGTGGCTTGCGGATTTGTATGTGAACACGCTCAACCTTATCCACTATATGCACGATAAGTACAGCTACGAAGCGTTGGAAATGGCGTTGCACGATACGAAAGTTCGCCGTTTCTTCGCAACGGGTATCGCAGGTCTTTCCTGTGCGGCTGACTCGCTTTCCGCAATCAAGTACGCGAAAGTATATCCCGTTCGTAACGAGGACGGTATCGTAGTGGACTACCGCATCGAGGGCGATTATCCCAAGTACGGTAACAACGACGACAGAGCAGACGAAATTGCAGTTTGGATCTTGAAGACGTTTATGAAGAAGGTTAAGAGCCACTACACCTACCGTGACAGCGTTCCCACGACCTCGATTTTGACGATCACCTCGAACGTCGTATACGGTAAGAAGACGGGTAACACGCCCGACGGCAGAAGAGGAGGTACGCCTCTTGCTCCCGGTGCGAACCCCATGCACGGCAGAGATTCTAACGGTGCGCTCGCTTCCCTTGAATCGGTTGCGAAGCTCCCTTACGAATATTCGAGAGACGGTATTTCCAATACCTTCTCGATCACGCCCAGCTCGCTTGGTAAAGAGGACTAAGGCGTAAAAAAGGTAACGACGGTAAGCGCCTGTATAGGAAAGTATAGGCGCAAGCCTCGGGACGAAAATCATAAAATAAAAGACAAGGAGAATACTATTATGTCGAACAGAGTTGATAATTTGGTAAATATGTTAGACGGTTACGTCGGCGACGGCGGCTACCACCTCAACGTAAACGTTTTCAATCGTGAAACGCTTTTGGACGCGCAGGCTCACCCTGAAAAGTATCCTCAGCTTACCATTCGCGTATCCGGTTACGCTGTAAACTTCATTAAGCTTACGAAAGAACAGCAGGACGACGTTATTTCTAGAACCATTCACGAATCCATGTAATCGTGCGGTTGATTTACGAAATAGAAGATGAACGGAAAACCGCCACCTTATCGTGGCGGTTTTTTGATTTAAAGTAGGAGAACTTTATGAAAAAGCTCAAAAAACTTCTTTACGGTATCGTTGCGCTGTGTTGCAGTGCGTCTTTTTCCGCTTGCGACCTTGGCGACGTCATGGGCGACCTCGGTTTGCCCTCTAACGGTATTTTCGGAGAAAATACCGACAAGGACGACAGCATAGATACTTCTAAAGACAGCGCTTCCGATAAATCGGAAATTAGCGATGACAGCGACACTTCGTCGGACGGTAGCGATACTTCGTCGGATAGTAGCGATACTTCGTCGGACGGTAGCGATACTTCGTCGGACAGTAGCGATACTTCGTCGGATAGTAGTGATAGTTCGTCGGATAGCAGTGGGGAAAATCCCGATACGCCCGATATCGTAACGGACGAATTGAGCATACATTTCCCGTTTTTAGGGAATAAAACTTCGGGCGATTGTACGCTGATAAAGGTGGGAGATACGGAAGTATTGATTGACGCGGGCTCGACTACGGCTTCTCCCGCGACAACCGTACCATATATACGACAATATTGCGAGGACGGGATTCTGGAATACGTAATTGCGACGCACGGGGATTCTGACCATATTTCGGGCTTCGTAGGCGGGAGCACGGCAACGGGCATATTCGCGAGCTTTGAATGCGGAACGATTATCGACGCTCCAAAAACTACTAAAAAAACACAAGTATACAATAATTACGTTTCTTTGCGTAACGCGGAAGTGGAAGCGGGCGCGAAGCATTATACCGCCTTGGAATGTTGGAATGAAACGAATGGTGCGAAACGCAGTTACGAGCTGGGGCAGGACGTAACTTTAAATATTCTATATCAAAAATATTATGAGCAAAGTACCTCTACTGAGAACAATTATTCCGTTTGTGTTATGATTACGCAGGACGAGAATAACTATTTATTTACAGGCGATTTAGAGGAAAGCGGGGAGAAGTCGTTGGTGGAAAGTAATGACCTGCCGAAATGTACGTTATATAAAGCGGGACACCACGGTAGTAATACAGCGAGCTCAAAAGCATTGATTGATGTGATACAACCTGAACTTGTAGTAGCTTGTTGTTGCTGTGGTGATAAGCATAATTTCCCGCATCAGGAATTTATTGAAAATATTGCTCCATATACGGATAAATTATATATTCCAGTAATGGTGGATGATAGTGTGTCGGCAGGTTATACACTTTTAAACGGGAATATCGTGGTATGGAGCGACGGGAAAGAGGTTGACGTGGCGTGCTCGAATAACAATACGTTGTTTAAAGATACCGAATGCTTTAAGGCAAATAGGGAAACTCCCACAAGTTGGCAGTAAACAAAGAATATACTTCGCAATACTTCGTTGCGCTGTGGCAACCCTCGGTCATTTACGTCAAGTAAATTCCCTTGGGTTATCCTCGCGCGCCTCGTCTTGCTCGTATCTTGCTTTGTTTACTTCGCTTGGCTCGTGTGTATATAATTAAGGAATAACTATGTTTTCAAGAACGGTATCGCTGATAGGCGAGGAAAAACTGAATAAGCTTTCCGCCTCGCGTGTGGCGGTGTTCGGGCTTGGCGGTGTGGGCGGTTACGCCGTAGAAGCACTCGCCCGCGCAGGAGTTGGTGCGTTAGATTTGATTGACAACGATACGGTCAGCGTTTCGAATCGTAATCGGCAGATATACGCGCTTGCTTCAACGGTAGGAAAAAGAAAAACGGAAGTTGCTTTGGCGCGCGTAAAAGATATCAATCCCGCGATAAAAGTGCAAACGTACGATTTGTTTTTTCTGCCCGAAACGGCGGGGAATTTTGATTTTACCGTGTATGATTATATCGTGGACGCAATCGACATCGTCAGCGGAAAAATCGCGCTCATTGAAAAAGCAAAACAGGCGGGCGTGCCCGTGATCTCGTGTATGGGTACGGGGAATAAGCTTGACGCAGCGGCATTCGAGGTGGCGGATATTACGAAAACGAGCGTTTGCCCGCTTGCCCGCGTTATGCGCCGTGAACTCAAAAAACGGGGCGTGGAGCATTTGAAAGTGGTATATTCCAAGGAAGAACCGCATTCGTTTACCGAAAAGACGGGAGAGAACGGGAAACCTATCCCCGCAAGTATCTCGTTCGTTCCGCCCGTGGCGGGCTTGCTGTTGGCGGGCGAAGTGATAAAAGATTTAATAAAATAAACCTAAAAAACAAACCGCCGTTGCGTGATTTCGCAACGGCGGTTTTCGCTGTATAAAAATTTATTCGACTGCTTTGACCTGTTTGATATCGTACGGCGTGCTTTGGTAAACGAAATAGTTTAACCAGTTGGAAAACAGCAGGTGCGCGTGCCCGCGCCAAGTAACCAAGGGGGGCTTGGTGGGGTCGTCGTTCGGGAAATAGTTTTCCGGAATTTTAATAGGCTTGCCTTGCGAAAGGTCGCGCACGTATTCGTTGTTCAGCGTGCCTGCATCGTATTCCGAGTGTCCCGTAATGAAAATTTGTCTGCCGTTTTTCGTGGATACGGCGTAAACGCCTGCGCGGGGCGACGACGCTAAAATTTTAAGCGCGGGCTGTTTTTCGATGTCCTCGCGAAGTACCGTCGTGTGGCGGGATTGCGGTACGAAAAACACGTCGTCGAAGCCGCGGAATAAAATGGAAGTCTTATGCTCTACCTCGTGCGGGAATACGCCGAACAGCTTTTCGTCCAAGCCGTGCTTTTGTATGCCGTAATGATAATACAGCCCTGCTTGCGAAGCCCAGCAAATATGCAAAGTGCTCTGCACGTGCGTTTTGCTCCATTCCATAATTTCGCAAAGCTCCTGCCAGTATTCCACCTCTTCAAATTCCATATGCTCTACGGGCGCGCCCGTAATAATCATACCGTCGAATTTCTCTTGCTTGATATCGGCAAAGGTTTTATAAAAGGCAAGCAAATGCTCCTCCGCAACGTTTTTCGACTGGTGTGAAGTGGTGTGGATAAGCGTAGGCTCTACCTGCAAGGGCGAGTTCCCAAGCAGTCTTGCAAGCTGTGTTTCCGTTTCGATTTTTTTCGGCATCAGGTTGAGAATAAGAATCCGCAAAGGACGGATATCCTGCGTGATTGCACGGGTTTCCGTCATTACGAAAATATTTTCTTCCGTCAGCGTTTTAACGGCAGGTAAGTTGTTTGGGATTTTAATAGGCATACATTGCCCCCCTTTTATTAAATGGTATTTAAAGCCTGCTCGATATCGTCAATCAAATCTTGATAATTTTCGATACCGCAGGAAAGGCGAACGAGATCGGAGGGTACGCCTGCGGCAATCAGCTCCTGCTCGTTCATTTGACGGTGGGTTGCGTTTGCAGGGTGCAGGCAACAGCTCCGCGCGTCCGCAACGTGCGTTTCAATAGCAATGATTTTCAAAGCTTTCATAAACTTCTCCGCCGCTGCTCTGCCGCCTTTTACACCGAACGATACCACGCCGCAAGTGCCGTTCGGCATATACTTTTGCGCCAACGCGTAGTATTTGTTCGAGGGAAGCGCAGGGGAATTTACCCAAGCGATTTTATCGCTCGCTTCTAAATATTCAGCTACTTTCTTCGCGTTCAAGCAGTGCCGTTCCATTCTGACGTGCAGACTTTCCAAACCGAGGTTGAGATAGAACGCGCTTTGCGGGGATTGCGTGCAGCCGAAATCGCGCATAAGCTGTGCGGTCGCTTTCGTGATATACGCGCCGCCCTGCCCGAATTTTTTAGCGTAAGTAATGCCGTGATAGCTATCATCGGGCGTGCAAAGACCGGGGAATTTATCCGCGTGCGCAAGCCAGTCGAAGTTGCCCGAATCGACGATACAGCCGCCTACCGCCGTGCCGTGTCCGTCCATATATTTGGTGGTGGAGTGGGTAACGATATCCGCGCCGAACTCAAAAGGACGGCAATTAACGGGCGTTGCGAAGGTGTTGTCGATGATAAGGGGAACGCCGTGCGCGTGCGCCGCTTTGGCGAATTTTTCAATATCCAACACGGTAAGAGCGGGGTTGGCAATCGTTTCGCCGAATACCGCTTTGGTGTTGGGCTTGAACGCCGCGTTGAGTTCTTCTTCCGTGCAATCGGGGTCAACGAAAGTAAATTCGATGCCCATTTTTTTCATCGTAACGGCGAACAGGTTATAAGTACCGCCGTAAATGCTTGCCGAGGAAACGACGTGGTCGCCACAGGAAGCGATATTGAAAACGGAGAAAAACGACGCCGCTTGTCCAGAGGAGAGAAGCATCGCCGCCGAACCGCCTTCCATTTGGCAAATTTTTGCCGCGACGGTATCGCAGGTCGGGTTTTGCAGACGGGAATAAAAATATCCGCTCGCTTCTAAATCGAACAGCTTGCCCATATCCTCGCTCGTGGCATACTTAAAGGTAGTGCTTTGAATGATAGGGATTTGGCGGGGTTCGCCGTTTTCAGGGGTGTAACCGCCCTGAACGCATTTGGTTTCCATACGAAGTTGTTTATCCATAATGATTGCCTCCTCGCGCGCGTGCGCACGTATGAATTGCATAAAGTATATCACAAACGCCGTTTTTCGTCAAGTCTTTTGCGGTATAAAAAAATGACAGCCGTACAAAATAATAGATATGAACAAGAAAAAAACAGTGATTTATGCGGCAGTGCTCGCTCTTTTTTGTGCGAGCTGTACAAGCAACAGTAACGACGGGTTTATAAACGACGTCGTGGTCAGGGAAGACTATGCTTCCGTTTACGGCGCGATCGGCAAACAGGTTACCGTCGATATGGTAACGGAAAAAGAGGACGGCAGAGCGTTCGTTACGCTCGATAATAAGGAATACGAATTAGGTATGGATTTCCTTTCGATGGCGATGGTATACAACACCGCACCGACGGAAAAATTCCAAACGCCCACCGCGGTTTATAACGAGTGGTGGCGGCTTTTTATGCAACGTTGGAATTTACTCGTACCCGAAGTCCCGCTTTATTCGAATCAATACTACGACGTGTATAACGCCAAAATCGAAAGTTTAAAAACCAACCCCTATTGGAGCGTGACGGACGCGATTGTGGGGGCAAAGGTAACGACGGCGGATAATTCCGTGGTGCTAGGCAGTAACACCGAGCTTTCGGGCACGTTTCGAAATTCGTCCTTTGGGAAATCTTCTCCGGGGGCGGCAGACCTTGCGGTGCAAACGCTGACAAGCGGGTATTCAACGGTCGTAACGAACGAAAAGGGCGCGTTTCAATGGGCGGGCGCGGATATTTTGCGTTGGCACACGGAAACGGCGAACGCGGACGGCACGAAGACCTTTACGATGTGCGTTGCGGACGGCTTGACTTTTTCGAACGGCGATAAAATCACGGCAGAGAATTATCTCGTTTCCTATCTTGCGGGCAGTACGCCCGTTATGAAAGAAGCGGGCGGGGGCGATTCCGCAGGGCTCACGGGCGTGGGCTACGAGGCGTTCAAGGGATATACGGGCGAGGGCGAGCCCGTACCGTTTTCGGGGGTTCGGCTGTTGGACGAGCATACCTTTTCCGTAACGGTAAAAGCGGAATACGCCGATTATTATTACGCGTTGCGTTACGGTGAATTTACGCCCGCGCCCCTTGGGTTATACCTTGGCGAAAGTAGAATTAAGGACGACGGGCAGGGCGCGTATATCGAAAAGGATTTTTACGCGAAAACGGAAAAGAACGGCGTACAGGCGTACGCACAGGCGAGTGCTATCGTGTCGAATATGAACGAAGTGAGCGCGGAGAAATTCCCTTATTCGGGGCCGTATTTCGTAGAAAACTACGATATCGGCACGAAAACGGCGACTTTAAAACGGAATACAAAATATAAAGGCGACGTGCGGGGCAAGGCGACGATAGATAAAATCACGTACGTGAAGATTATCGCGGAAACGCAGCTTGACCAGTTAAAGCAGGGTCGGGTGGACGTGCTTGCTTCGGTTACGGGCGGCGAGGAAACGAAAGCCGCGCTTGCGGTTGTGGATAATATAAAATTCAAGGAAACGCATTACGACCGCGCGGGGTACGGCAAGCTTGCGTTCCGTTGTGATTTCGGATCTACGCAATTTGCCGAGGTACGGCGCGCGGTAATGCACACGATAGATAGAAACGAGTTCGCGCAGACCTTTACGGGCGGGTACGGCAGTGTGGTGGACGCGCCCTATTACGTGGGCTCGGAAGCGTATCTTGCCGTGAAAGACAGATTAAAACTGAATAAATACGAATACAGCGTAGAGAAAGCGAAAGCATCGCTCCGCGAGGGCGGTTGGGTGTATAACGCGGATGGGAGCGCGTACGACGAAGCGAGGGGCGGCGTGCGGTATAAAAAACTGACGGGGTACGAGCTGACCTATAACAATTTAGGCTTTGCCTCGACGGATAACAAATACAAAACGGTTAAAGTGAACGGGGAATATTATATGCCGCTCGTCATTAACTGGATGGGCACGCAGCCCAACCCCGTAACCGACCAACTGATCACGGCATGGCAGAACAACCCGACGGCAGGGGAGAAGATAGGCGCGTATATCACTTACGCGACGGGGGATATGACCTCGGCGTTATACGGCGAATACAGTCAAATGCCCGCGTACGGCTTCACGAAAGCGCGTTACGGTGCGGTCAATTTTGCCACGGGCTTTACGAGTGCGGTATACGATCAATCCTTTTACTGGACGATAGACCAAAATATGTATCATAATTACAGCAGTAACTATTTAATGGACGAAGCAGACTTTTTAAACGGTTAGAGGTCAAGGAACTTAGTTCCTTGTCAGGGCGGTGAGCCACCGCGGGTTGCGCTAAATACCGCGTAGCGGTCAATCGCTATGGCGAACGACAAAAAATGCAAAATTGCAGTAAACTTATAAATTATCAATCATTTTGCATTTTGCATTTCCAATTGCTTGCAAAGGGGGGATTATGACGAGATATATTTTAAAACGCATACTGTATCTTTTGACGGTGCTCGTATTGCTCTCCTTTTTAATTTTCGTCGTGTATAACCTTATTCCCGTCGATAAGGCGGCGGATATGGCGATGCAAGAGATTGCCGCGAACAAAAACTTAAACTACGCCGAACGGTACTTGTACTGGCAACGCCGATACGGCTTGGACGGCAATCTTTTCTTACGGTATTTGCGCTGGGTGGGGCTCGCGCCCTTTTACGACGGTTCGCTCAACGGACTTTTACAAGGCAATCTCGGCTCGTCAATCGTCTACGGCAAGCCCGTTGCCGAGGTCATCAAAGAACCGCTTTTAAACACCGCGTTTCTGAATTTATTTGCGACGGTTTTGGCGTTCGCCATTACCATACCGTTAGGAATATTTTGCGCGCGGAAACGGGGTAGTAAACGGGACACCGCCGTGCAGGTGGGGACGATCGTAGGGTACAGTATGCCCACCTTTATTATCGCCATTTTATTCATTTGGCTGTTTTCCATACAGCTCCGCTTATTCCCCGTTTCGGGTATGTCGTCGGTGGGCAAGGACTACACGGGCTTTCGCGCCTTTTTGGACAGACTTTACCACTTTTCCCTGCCCTTAATCGTTATGACCTTTTGTTCGCTCGGCGGTATGACTCGTTACGTGCGTGCCTCAATGATAGACGCCCTGCACATGGACTGTATCCGTACCGCTCGTTCGAAAGGGTTAAAGGAACGGTTAGTCGTGCGTTCGCACGCGTGGCGGAACGCGCTCATACCCATCGTATCGATTGCCGTGGGGTGGCTGGTCGGGATATTTTCAGGTTCGATTATGATTGAAAACATTTTCGGGATCAACGGTATCGGCAAGGTCTATTTCGACGCATTGACAGCGAACGACAACGAAATCGCGCTCGCAATGCAAATGTTTTATATTCTGCTTGCGCTGTTGGGGAATCTGCTCACAGATATTGCCTATGGGTTAATAGACCCAAGAATACGGGTTGGGAAGTAGAAATGCAAAATTGCGGGAGAATTAGAAGTCAAGAAACTTAGTTTCTTGCGGAGTGCAGAGGCGGAGCCTTTGCGCCTCGACGGCAGTCGCGCCCGTAAGGGCGTTACAGCCTTCTATAAAGCAACCGCAGGTTGCGCCAACCACCGCGTAAGCGGTCAATCGCTATCGCGAACAACGAAAACTGAAAGCTTATGAGAAATTTTTTTAAATCGGTATACAACGGGGGCAGGTATGCGACGAAACGGGTCGGCGGGTGGTGTAAACGGGCGTTTTGGAAACGGGAACGCTTGAACGCCGAAACGGTCGAAACGCCCTCGAAAATGATTCGGGACGCGTTCTTTTCTAAAAAGACGGCGGTGGCGGCGTTGGTATTCCTCGCTTCGCTGTTTTTGTTCGTGTTCATTGCCCCCGCGTTCGTGCCGATGGATATCAATTACACCGACCCCCTGCAACAAAACGCCGCACCCGTGCTCACTTTACGGAAAGTTCCCAAAGACTTAAAAAATACGGTCGCGGAGATAGACGGCTTCGCGGGCTTTACGGCAGGCGTTTCCACGGACGGCGAAGCATTCGTTTGGGGGAGCACAAAGGACAAACTGCAAAAGATAAATATGAAAGAATTTCCCCGCGAGGTAACGGAAGAAAAGGTCGCTTATCTTGCCGCGGGTAAAGACCATATACTTGCGGTTACGAAAACGGGCAAGCTTGTCGGGTGGGGGGATAAAAGCTGCGGTCAGTACGGCTTTGAACCCGTTTTAAACGCGCTTTCTATGCCTGAGGAACTAAGGAACGGTATCCAGCCTCAGCGGGTACAACGGCTTGTTTGCGGGTATCAAACCTCTGCGCTCGTAACGGCGGAAGGAAAGCTGTACGCTTGGGGGAATATCAACGCGGTAAAAAATTTACCTGCCGTAAACGGGGCGGAAAATATACAAACGGCAGCTTTTACCAATTCGTCTGCCGTTGCGCTCACGAACGAGGGGAAAGTGTTTACGGGCGATGAAACGCCGTTCACTTCGCTTGTCAGCTCCAAGACGGGCGCACAAGCTTCGTTTACAAACTATCTCGCGGATAAAAAAGCCGTTCTGCTTGCCGCGACGAATAAATGCGTTGCACTCACGACGGATACGGGCGAGCTTATCGTGGCGGGCGTGTTTGAGAACGGCGAGGAAAAATTGCCACGGCTCAAAGAGGGGGAATATTTTATCTCGCTCGACGGAGGCACGCGGCATTTCGTGGGCGTGACGAATTACGGCAACGCCTACGCATGGGGACATAACGCGTACGGACAATGCGAGGTGAGCGCGGACGGTAACGCCGCGAAAGCGTTTGCGGGCTCGGCGCAGTCGTATATCGTGGATAAGACGGGCAAGCTCGTTCAAAGCGCGGGGTTAAAGGGCTATCCTATGGGCACGGACGGACGGGGCAGGGACGTGTTTACCCGTATCGTGCACGGCGGAAAAATGACCTTGACAATCGGCGCGGTGGCAGTGCTTTTCTCGTCGGTGATTGCGGTAATCGTGGGTTGTGTTTCGGGGTATTTCGGCGGAGCAGTGGACACCTTTTTAATGCGGGTTACGGAGATATTCGCGTCTATTCCGTTTTTGCCGTTTGCGATGCTGCTGTCGCAAATTATCAAGCATTATAACCTCTCCGAAACGGCAAGAATATTTATTATTATGCTCATTCTCGGCGCGCTTTCTTGGACGGGCTTGGCGCGAATGATACGCGGTCAAGTGCTTGCCGAACGCGAAAAGGAATTCGTCGTCGCGGCGAAAGCGATCGGGGTAAAGGAACGGACGATTGCCTTTAAACATATCCTGCCGAATATCGTTTCCGTGATACTCGTGAGTATGACGCTCGATTTCGCGGGCTGTTTGCTAACCGAATCGTCGCTGTCGTATTTGGGGTTCGGCGTACAGCAGCCGCAACCCACTTGGGGGAATATGCTCAACGGCTGTAATAACAGTACCGTAATACAAAATTACTGGTGGCAGTGGCTGTTTCCCGCGCTGTTTTTATCCCTTGCAACGATATGTATCAATATCATCGGCGACGCGTTACGCGACGCGCTCGACCCCAAAGGGCAAAGGTAAATGGAAGCAGTGTGCTACCGTTTCCAAATGCGGAGTGTTGAGTGCGGAGCCCTCGCATAATCAGCCCCAATAAGCAAAACGAAGTTTTGCGCCTTTCACGCCGTCAGGCGTTGACCGCTTCGCGGTATTTAGCGCAACCTACGGTTGCTTTATGGAGGGCTGTAACGCACCTTGCGGTGCGCGACTGCCGTCGTGGCGCAAAGGCTCTGCCTCTGCAGTCCGCAAGAAACTAAGTTTCTTGACTTCTAATCTTTCCGCCATTTTGCATTTTTTGGAGAAAACTATGTCTTTACTCGAAGTGAAAAATTTGCATACCTGCTTTCATACCCGAAAGGGCACGGTGCGGGCGGTCAACGACGTTTCCTTTATCCTCGAAGCGGGAAAAACGCTGGCAATCGTCGGGGAATCGGGTTCGGGGAAAAGCGTGTCGGCTATGAGCGTTTTAAAGCTTTTGGACGAAAACGGATATATCGAAAGCGGGGAAATTCTTTTCGACGAAAAGGAAAACGGCGAGCCTATCGACCTCGTGAAACTCCCCAAGGAAAAAATGTCGCAGATACGCGGGAATAAAATTTCCGTCGTATTCCAAGAACCGATGACTGCGCTCAATCCCGTTTTGACGGTTAAAAGGCAGATGTGCGAACCCTTTTTGATTCACCAAAATATGACGAAACGGCAGGCGAGCGCGGAAGCGGAAAAAATATTAGAGGCGGTGCGGATCGTCAGCCCCAAGCGAGTGCTTAAAGGGTACGCGCACCAGCTTTCGGGCGGTATGAGGCAGAGAGTTATGATTGCGATGGCGCTCGCCTGTAAGCCGAAAATCTTGATTGCGGACGAACCGACGACCGCGCTCGACGTAACCATTCAGGCACAGATACTTTCGCTTATGCGGGAATTGCAAAGGGAGAACGGCACGGCGATTTTATTCATTACGCACGACTTGGGCGTGGTGCGGGAAATGGCGGACGAGGTTGCCGTTACCTATTGCGGGCAGGTCGTCGAACGCGCGCCGACCAACCTTATTTTCGGCGGGAAATATTCCCACCCGTATACGGAAGGCTTGCTTTCGTCTATCCCCAGCCGAAACAAAAAGGGGGAACGGTTGGAACAAATCCCCGGCAACCCGCCCTCGCCGTTTGCTCTGCCTAAGGGCTGTAAATTTTCCACTCGCTGTAAATATTGCACGCAAAAATGTATCGACGACGAACCCGCGCTTTTGCCGATCGGCAAAGAGGATAAAAAACGGGAGATACGCTGTCATTATCCCGATAAGGAGGAAAGAAAAAGTGACGCCCACCGAAAACTTACTCTCGATCGTCCGACTTAAAAAATATTTTCCCTTACCGAAAACCTCGCTGTTTTCCGCAAAAAAACGGTATCTTAAAGCCAACGAGGACGTTACCTTTGATATTAAAAAGGGCGAAACTTTCGGGCTCGTGGGAGAAAGCGGGTGCGGGAAATCCACCTTGGGCAGGACGCTGTTACAGCTCTACCGTCCCACGGCGGGACAGGTGCTCTATTACGGACAGGAAACGCCCGTCGATTTGGCGAAGGCGAACGATAAGCAAATGCGCGCGCTCCGCAAAGATTTACAAATCGTTTTCCAAGACCCTTATTCCTCGCTCAATCCCCGAATGACGGTGGGGCAGATTGTGGGCGAGGGCGCGGTTACGCACGGGTTTTTTAAACGCAATGCAAGCGAATTAAAGGCGTTCGTTTTAGAGGTTATGAAAAAATGCGGATTGCAACCGCATATGGCGGGGCGGTATCCGCACGAATTTTCGGGCGGGCAAAGACAGCGAGTTTGTATCGCCCGCGCGCTTGCGCTTAAACCGAAATTTATCGTTTGCGACGAATGTGTTTCCGCACTGGACGTTTCTATTCAGTCGCAGATACTCAATCTTTTAGAGGAATTAAAGGAAACGGAAGGGCTTACCTATCTTTTCATATCCCACGACTTATCCGTCGTTCGGCATATTTCCGACCGAATCGGCGTGATGTATTTAGGGGAAATCGTGGAAATGGGGGAAGCGGAAAGCGTTTTTGCCGATCCAAGACACCCCTACACGCTCGCATTGATCAGCGCCGTGCCAAAGACGGAGCAAAAAAGCGCGGGTGACGAGCCGATTTTATTATCAGGCAGTATGCCCAGCGCGGTTTCCCCGCCCGCGGGGTGTAAATTCCATACCCGCTGTTTTATGGCGCAGGAGATATGCAAACGAGAAGCTCCGCCGTTTACGGACGCGGGCGGAGGCAGGCTCGTCCGCTGTCATTTCGCGGATATTCCCGCTAAGGAAAAGAGAAAACTCGCACAACAAAAATAAACGGTTGCCGTGCTAAACGCACGGCTTTTTTTATGAAAAGAAAGTGAAAATGACGAAAAAGAACAAAAATATAAAAATAATAATCCTTTCGTGTTGACAAATTGCGAAAAAATGTATTATAATATTGCATACAGGTATTTACCTGAATAAATTATTTTCGGAGGATATTCAACAATATCAATGGACACAATCCCTCTCCTATCTATCGTTATCGTAGTTTTGGTTCTTCTGTCGGGTTTTTTCTCCGGCACGGAAACGGCGTATTCCTGCGCGAACAAAATCAAGCTGAAAAGCATGGTTATGCTCGGCAAGAAAAATGCAAAAGCGGTATATAAATTTGCCGACGAAAGCTACGATAAGCTGGTAACCACCATTCTCATCGGTAACAATATCGTCAACCTCACGGCTTCCGCCCTCGGTACGATTTTGTTTGCGAAGCTGCTTATGGGTACGGGAATCGACCATACCACGATTTCGACCGCGGTACTTACCGTCGTCGTATTGCTGTTCGGCGAAATCACGCCTAAATATTTCGCAAGCGTGTATCCCGAAAAATGCTGTTTTGTGTTCTATCCCTTAATGCAGCTTTTCTACTGGATTTTGTTCCCGCTCGGAAAAGTTTTCGATTGGTACAAAGCGGGGCTTGCCAAGCTGTTCAAGCTGAAAAAGGACGAAACGGTCACGGACGAAGAACTTATGTCGCTCGTGGACGAAGCAGAAGAGAGCGGTACGCTTAAAGAGGACGAATCGGAGCTCGTCCGTTCCGCGCTTGAATTTGACGATTTGAAGGTAGAAGATATATTAGTACCCCGCGTAGACGTGTACGCAGTCAGCGAGGATTCGTCTATGGACGAAATTCGCGCGGTATTTGAAAAGACGGGGTATTCCCGTTTGCCCGTGTATAAGGACACGATTGATAACGTCATCGGGCTTATTCACGAACGCGACTTTTTCAGCGGTTATTTAAGAGGCGAAAAGGAAATAGGGCACTTAGTGCAGGATATCGTGTTCACTTCCGAATACACCCGCATTTCCACCTTGCTCCGTTTGCTTCAAAAACGCAAAGTCCATATGGCGGCGGTTTCCGACGAATACGGCGGATTGGTTGGTATCGTTACCCTTGAAGATATTTTAGAAGAGCTCGTCGGCGAAATTTGGGACGAACACGACGAAGAGGAAGTCCTGTTCGGTAAAATCGACGAGGACGAATACTGGGTGGACGGCAAATACCCGCTCAACGAGTTTTTCGAACTCTACGATATGGAAGACGAGGACGAGAATTTTGAATCGAACACCGTCGGCGGTTGGGCGACCGAGCAGTACGGCGGAATCCCGCCTATTGGCGAGGTATTGCGCTGTAAGAGCGTAGAGATCAAAATCGTCAAGGCGACCAAGCAAAAGGTATTAAAGGTCCGTTCCAAGCGCGTTGAGGACGAGGAAACGGAAGAAAAGGACGCCTAAAAAGAGCGAAAGAATCCCACGATTTCCCGAAAAAACAACGCTTGCTTTTTGGCTGGGCTTGGAGTATAATGTAAGAAAAACCGAAAGTGAGGTATTAAATATGGCAACTATTCTTGTAACGGGCGGCAGCGGCTATATCGGCTCGCATACCGTTTTAGAGCTTTTGAACAAAAATTACGAAGTCGTCGTTGTGGACAATTTCAGCAATTCCAGCTTTGAAAGCTTGCGCAGAGTGCAAAAAATCACGGGCAAAACCGTTACCTTTTACGAAGCGGATATCCGCGACAGTGCGGCGATGGAAAAGATTTTTTCCGCGCATAAATTTGACGCAGTCATTCATTTCGCGGCGTTCAAAGCGGTAGGCGAAAGTTGCAAACTGCCCTTGAAATATTACGAAAACAATATCAGCGGTACGGTATCGCTGTTGCAGATTATGGAAAAGCACGGCGTGAAGAAAATCATTTTCTCCTCGTCCGCTACCGTTTACGGCGACCCCGAGCGTTTGCCTTTGGACGAAACCTGCCGACTTTCCACCACCAACCCCTACGGCAGCACCAAGCTCATGATGGAAATGATTATGCAGGATTTGTATAAAGCGGACAACGCGTGGAATATCATTCTGCTCCGTTATTTCAACCCCGTCGGCGCGCACGAAAGCGGACTTATCGGCGAAGACCCGAAGGGAATTCCCAACAACCTTATGCCGTTCGTAGCGCAGGTAGCAAGCGGGAAGCTTTCCTGTATCAACGTTTTCGGTAACGATTACGATACTCCCGACGGCACGGGCGTGCGCGATTATATCCACGTAGTCGATTTGGCGCTTGGGCATATCGCGGCGATCGAACAGTGCAACGAAAGCGGCGTGCATATTTATAACCTCGGCACGGGGCACGGATATAGCGTGCTCGATATGATTCACGCATTTGAAAAGGCGTGCGGAAAAAAATTGCCGTATAAAATCTGCGACCGCCGTCCTGGTGACATCGCGGCGTGTTACGCTTGCCCCGACAAAGCGAAAAACGAACTGAAATGGGAAGCGAAATTCGGCATTGAAGAAATGTGCGCTTCGCAGTGGAAGTGGCAGAGCGGTAACCCCAGAGGTTACGAAGCCTGACAGGTTCATACAGTGATTTTACCCGATCAGATAATCCGTTCCAAGCGCAAGACGCTTTCCGTTGCCATCGACCATTTCGGTCGGGTAACGGTACGCGCGCCCCGAAATTGCGACGAGAAACGGATTTTTGCTTTTTTAACGGAAAAGGAAAGCTGGATAGTACGCAAGAAAAAGGAAATCGAGGGGGCAGGTATGCGTTTACCGCCCGAAAACCTCGACGGCTACCGCTTGCTGTTGCTCGGTGATTTGTATACCCTTTCCGTTGGTTTTGAAAAGAAAGTACGGTTAAATAACGAACAAAAAATTCTGTATCTGCCGATAGACAAACCGCGTGAACGGTTAGTGAAATGGCTGAAAGACAACGCGAAGCGTATCTTTGCCGAGCTCACGGAAAGCAAGGCGCGGGAAATGGGCGTAACGGTAAAAAGCGTTTCGGTAACGAGCGCAAAAACCCGTTGGGGGAGCTGCTTAGCGGATAACGCCGTTCGGTATTCTTTCCGACTTTTGTATATGGAAAAAGACTTGGTGGAATACGTCGTGGTGCACGAGCTGGCGCATGTACGGCATAAAAACCATTCGCCCGCGTTTTGGCGGGAGGTGGAAAAATTCGTGCCTAACTGGCGGGAGAGGCGGAAACGCCTCAAAGCCTTGGGCGCATATATGGAGGTGCTTTGATGAAAAAACACGGCTCTAAAAAGAAAGTTTTACGCGTGCTTTGTACGGTTCTCGCGCTTTGCACTGCGTTTTCTTTCTCCGCGTGCGATATGCTTGCGGGCGTATTGAACAGTGGGGATAGCTCGTCTTCTCGCCCTTCCACCGACGAAGATACGAATATAAGCGATAAGCATTCGGACAAAAAGGACGAGGACGATTCGAACAGCGAAGAAGATACAGTCGATACCAATAGCGACATGAACAGCGACGAGGATTCGGGCGATACGGGTAGCGACGGCGTGGGGGATATCCAAGACGGCGCGGTAGGCGGGGACGAGGAAAATCCCATTGAGCCCGATTATACCCCACAGGCAGTAGAAGAAAAATACGGCTATCAATACTTATCCATATATGAGGACGGCGAGGGACTGTGCGGATTTTACGCCGATTTATACGAAACGGCAAAAGACTTTGCCGCTTCTTCGGAAACGGTGGAAAGCGAGAAGCTCGCGGGGTTAAAAGACCCGTACTATCTTATCGGCACGATGGACTACGGCAAGCACGGACTCTCCTACGCGCAGGCGTCGGCGGTATGGCGCACGGTGCGCGCGGAATATCCCGAATTTTATTTCCTTTCCAACTCCTTGCCCTACGATACCGACGAAGAGGTTTTATATTTCGCAATCAACGAGGAGTACGCTTCGCATAGTGTGCGCGTAGGAATAAACCTTGCGTTGGAATTGCTCGTTGAAAAATGCGCGAGCTATATAGACGAAGAGGCAACGGAAACGGAAAAACTTATTTCGATACACGACTTTTTAACGGCGGAATTAACCTACTCGTTCCAGTCGGATAACGTTACGCCCTCGGACGAGGTGTGGGCGCACAATCTTGTCGGCGCGGCAATCCACAAAGAGGGCGTATGCGAAACCTACGCGGAAACCTTTGATTATCTTTGCGGAGTATTCGGCATAGAATGTCTTACCGTCGTGGGCGCAGCGGGCATGGACGGTAACTACGGCCCGCACGCTTGGAATATCGTGCGCGTGGGCGAGGACGAAACCGCGCAGTGGTATTCGGTGGACGTTACTTGGGACGACGGCTACGGCGACGGCTGGGTCGGGCGCGATTGGTTTGGGAAAGTCGGCGCGGAATACGAAAACACGCATATTGCCGACGGGCCTGTTGAGGAATGGGGATTAGAATGGCAGTTTGCAATTCCTGCGTTAGCGGAAAGCTCGCTTTCGCCCGTGTTATTGCGTGAAAACGATAACGAAGCGGAGTGGTGTTTATCCGTGGACGAAGCGTTTGCAAAAATGACAAACGGGGATAGCAGGTATGAGATTACGCTCTATCCCGAAACACAGGTATTAACGAATAACGGCTTAAAAGTAAATTCGGTCGGCGCAAAATTTGTAACGGCGGAACTGCCCACGGTAGAAAGCATTACGATAAAAGGCAAAACGATTTTTACGGACGAAACCGAGGAGTATGTTTATCCCTGCGAGCTGACGGCGGTAAACGCGCTTACGCTCACTTGCGAAACGGTGCTTGCCGATTGCGTTTTGCGGGCGGATATGTTGATTGCCAATGCAGCGCAATATCTCGTCCGTGAGGAATACGGCGACTGGGAACCGTTATAAAAAAGGGGAGAAAAACGGAAAAAGCGTTTAACTTGGCGCATTTTGCGGTATAAATTACAAGAAGAGAAAATTCCCGAAAGAGGAAAGAGATGTTAGAGCTGAAAAACGTTAGCTACCGTGTGAACGAGGACGGTAGAGAAAAGGAAATACTGAAAAATATCAACCTTTCGTTGGACGATCGGTTCGTGGCGTTCACGGGTCCCAACGGCGGGGGAAAATCCACGCTCGCAAAAGTGATTGCGGGGATTATCACGCCGAGCGAAGGGCGTATCTATTTGGACGGCGAGGACATTACCGACTTGTCAGTTACCGAGCGTGCAAAAAAGGGAATTTCTTACGCATTCCAGCAACCCGTACGTTTTAAAGGACTTACCGTGCGCGACCTTATCAATATCGCGGCAGGGAAAAATATCAAGGTATCCGACGCGTGTTCGTACCTTTCCGAGGTGGGTATGTGCGCGCGCGATTATATCGACCGCGAGGTAAACGCCTCTTTGTCGGGCGGGGAGTTAAAGCGTATTGAGATTGCCACCATTTTGGCGCGTTCGACGAAGCTCTCCGTGTTCGACGAGCCCGAAGCGGGCATTGATTTATGGAGCTTTGGCAATTTGATTAAAGTCTTTGAAAATATGCATGAAAAAACGCAGGGGAATATTTTGATTATTTCCCATCAGGAACGGATTTTGAATATTGCTGATAAAATCGTAGTAATTGCGGACGGACAAATCCAAAACGTAGGGGCAAAGGACGAAATTCTGCCCAAGCTTTTGGGGGCAAAGGATTGCCGTGTTTTGACGGCGAAGCTGTAAGGAGAGGGATATGGACGCGATAGAAAAGGATTTATTGCTTAAAATAGCCGATCTGCACGGCGTGCCCGAGGGGGCGTACAATATCCGTGCCAACGGCGAAACGGAAAGCCGAAACACGACGGCGAATATCGACGTCGTTACCAAGACGGACGGCAAAGCGGGGATTGATATTTATATCAAACCGAACACCAAAAACGAGAGTATGCACATTCCCGTTATCATTTCCAAGGCGGGCTTGCAGGAAGTGGTGTACAACGATTTCCATATCGGCGAAAACGCGGATATCGTCATCGTTGCAGGCTGCGGTATTCATAACTGCGGGGGCGTGGATATGACTTCCCGCCACGACGGCGTACACACCTTTTACGTGGGCAAGAACGCCAAAGTCAAGTACGTGGAAAAGCATTACGGCGACGGGGACGGCAACGGCAAAAATATTATGAACCCCGAAACGGTGGTATACCTCGACGAAGGCGCGGAAATGACCATGGAAACCACGCAAATCAAGGGTATTGACTCGACCAAGCGCATTACCCGTGCGGAGATGAAAACGGGCGCAAGCTTTATCGTCAAGGAAAAGCTGTACACCCACGGCACGCAGGAAGCGGACACCGATTTCATAGTAGATATGAACGGCGAGGGTTGCCGCGCGGATATTATGAGCCGTTCGGTCGCGGCGGAAAAGTCGGTACAGCGTTTCGTATCGACGATGAACGGCAACGCGCCTTGCTACGGTCATACGGAATGCGATGCGATTATAATGGACGAAGCCTGCGTTACCGCCGCACCCTGTCTTTCGGCGAACAACATTGACGCGGAGCTTATCCACGAAGCGGCGATCGGTAAAATCGCAGGCGAACAGCTAATAAAGCTAATGACATTAGGCTTAACGGAAAAAGAAGCGGAAGAACAAATCATAAAAGGCTTTTTGCATTAAGCGGGTGCGTTTCCGATTAGAAGTCAAGAAACTTAGTTTCTTGCGGATTGTAAAGGCAGAGCCTTTACGCCTCGACGGCAGTCGCGTACTGTAAGGTGCGTTACAGCCTTCTATTAAGCAACCGTAGGTTGCGCTACCCAGCGAACAACGCTCAACCAACTAAAAAACTATTAAAAATAATCAGGAGATAAAGAACTATGAGCGAACTTGCTTACAAAAGAACGAACGTCTACGAAATTGCGGACGAAAAATTGATGAAGGAAATATTCGATTACGCCGAGGGTTATAAAGTGTTCCTCGACGAGGGGAAAACCGAACGCGAAGCTTGCGCTTGGGCAAAAGCCTTGGCGGTTAAAAACGGCTATAAGCCTTATAAATTCGGTCAAAAACTCCATAAAGGCGATAAGGTGTATTACGATAACCGCGGTAAAAATCTTTACCTTATCAAGGTGGGTAACGCCGACGTGGCTGAGGACGGCGTGCGTATTCTCGCTTCCCATATCGACAGCCCCCGTATCGACTTGAAGCAAGTGCCTTTATACGAAAGCGACGGTATCGCGTTCGCAAAAACGCACTATTACGGCGGTATCAAAAAATACCAGTGGACGACCGTTCCCCTTGCACTGCACGGCACGGTAGTTTTGAAAGACGGTACGGCGTTGAACGTGAAAATCGGCGAGGACGAAAACGACCCCGTATTCTATATCAGCGACCTGCTTCCCCACCTTGCGCAAAAACAGAGCACAAAAACGCTGGGCGAAGCGATTGAGGGCGAGGGCTTGAATATTTGGCTCGGCAATATCCCTTATACGGCAGCGGAAAACGACAAGGATAAAACGGTCAAGGAAAATCTGCTTAAAATTTTGAACGAGAAATACGGAATGGTAGAAGCGGATTTCCTCAGCGCAGAGCTTTCACTCGTGCCCGCGTTCAAAGCAAAGGATATCGGCTTCGACCGCGCGCTTATCGGCGCATACGGGCATGACGACAGAGTTTGCTCTTATCCCGCGTTCACCGCACTGTTCGACACGGAAACGGACGAGCATACCGTTATGGTCGTGCTTGCGGATAAAGAGGAAATCGGCAGCGAGGGTACGACGGGTATGCAGTGCGCGATCTTCACCGACCTTATCGAAGCCATTGCAACCTCTTTCGGGGTTACGAGCGCGGCGGTAAGAGCCAACTCGAAATGCCTTTCCGCGGACGTAAACGCGGCGTACGATCCCAACTATGCGGAAGTTTTGGAAAAGCAGAACGCTACCTATCTTTCCCACGGTGCGGGCGTAACGAAGTTCACGGGCGCAAGAGGCAAGAGCGGTTCGTCCGACGCGGACGCGGAATACGTAGGCTTCCTGCGTAAGCTGTTCGACGAAAACGGCGTAATTTGGCAGACGGGCGAGCTGGGCAAGGTAGACGTCGGCGGCGGCGGTACGGTTGCGAAATATATCGCGAATATGAATATCGACACCATTGATATCGGCGTCGGCGTGGTATCTATGCACGCGCCTTACGAGGTTATCTCCAAAGCAGACCTCTACGAGGAATATCTCGCGTTCCGCGCGTTCATTAAATAAAGAAAGCAAAAGCAAACCGCCCCCGCGACTGCGGGGGCGGTTTGGTTATAGAGCTTATCTGATTAAAATGCCGTTATCCTCGTTTAATAAATCGGAAGAATAAAACGCCGTCAGCCCGTTGACGAGCTCGGTATAATCGGCATGGGCGAAACATTCGCAGGCGGAGTGCATCGCAAGCTGTGCTAAACCGATATCCGCGCCGCGCATACCCAGCCTTGTGATGGCGTAAACGCCCAGCGTACCGCCGCTGCGCATATCCGAACGGTTAAAGAAATACTGATATTTCACGCCTGCCTTCTCAAATACCGTTTTCACAACGGCGGAAGAAATCGCGTCCGTGATATACGCCGCTTTGGCGTGCGACTTGATAACGATGCCTCCGCCCAGCTTCGTCTTGTTCGTGACGTCGCTCTTTTCAGGGTGCGCAGGGTGCACGGCGTGCGCGTTATCCACCGACAGCAGGAAGGACGAGGCAAGCGCCTTGTAATATTCGCTTTCATCGAAACGGAGCGAGTACGCAATTCGCTTTAAGGTATTTTCCAAAAAGTCGCCCGCCGCACCTACGGTAGAGGAACTGCCCACTTCTTCGTGGTGGAAAAACGCCGCTACGCAGATTCCGTCGCTTTCGCCTTTGCCAAGTAACCCCTCTAAGGTCGCGCATACGCTCGTTAAATTGTCGATACGCGGGGAAGCGAGAAATTCCTCGTTTGCGCCGAAGAAATAGGGTGCGTCCGCACTGACGGCAAATAAATCGTAGGAAAGAATAGTTCCCTCGCCCGCAACCTTTTCAATAAACGGGCGGGTATCGTCGCCGTCCAACGAGCACAACGGCAAAAGATCCGTTTGCGGATTGATAGAAAGTTTATCGTTTACCTCGCGGTTGATATGGATAGCCTGCGAGGGAATGGTAACGAGGAAGGGAGAAACGGTGTTTTCAATAAATAACCGACCGTTGTCGTTTTTTACGACTTGCCCGGCAATTCTCAAAGGACGGTCGAAAAAGGAATACCAAATTCCGCCGCCGTACGGCTCGGTGTTCAAGGTTACACAGCCGTTCGTTTTAATTTCGGGGTTCTCCTTAATTTTCAGCACGGGCGAATCGAGGTGGGAAGCCACGATTTTATAGGAAAAATTATCCAATCCCCCGACGGTAAAGGCAAGGAGCGCACCGTTCCGTTCGACGAAATATTTTCCGCCCTCGGAAATTTCCCAGTCGTCCGTTTCCTTTAAGGGTAAAAATCCGTTTTCAACCAACCGCGCCCGCGCGTTCTCTTGCGCGTGATACGCCGTGAAGGATTTATCTAAAAATGCTTTTAAGCTTTGTAACATAACTGCCGTACTTCCTTTTTTTGCTACATTCATTGTAGCACTTTTTTTGGCGTTTGACAAGTCTTTACACAAAAAAAACGGTCATTCGCTTTTCTTTTTGTGATTGTCATACGAAGTTATGACTGTTGCATGAAAATAAGATGAAAAAAGAGGGCAAAGCATTGTTATTTGATTGACAAATATAACAAGAAAGTATATAATAAAATTTATAAAAACAAAAGAAAAAGGAGAATAGAAAGTATGTTTCAAAACGACGGAAAACAAGATTATCTCGTAAAAATATTTGATTTAATGAGAGTGAAAGAAAATATTACGATAAATGACAGAAACGCAAAATTCAAAAGCACGGAAATGCGTTTACTGTCGGAAGTATTGCTTGCAAAATACGAAAATAAACGCCTTATATCGGCACAGCTTGCACGGCTTTTGGGCGTTACTCGTTCGGCTGTTTCGCAAATCGTCAACAATTTAGAAGAACGGGGCGTGGTCGTACGCGTGCCTGACGCCATTGATAGAAAAATCGCTTACGTAGAGCTTGCCGACGGGGTGTTGGAGTCGTATAAAGAAGATTTGGAAACGGCGCGCGAATTTGCAAACGATTTAGTAAAAGAGTTCGGCGAAGAAAAATTTGAAACGATGTGCGAGCTGTATATGAGCTTTGCAACGCTTGTACGGCAAAAAACAGGGAAAAAAGCGAATAAATAATTGGGGAAAACTGTATGTTACAGTTAAAAGATATCAAAAAGGATTACGAAACGGCGGGTAATGTCGTTCACGCATTAAAGGGAGTTACCCTTCGTTTTCGCAAAAACGAATTCGTTTCCGTGCTCGGCGCGTCGGGTTGCGGTAAAACCACGTTGCTCAATATTATCGGCGGACTCGACCATTATACCTCGGGCGACCTCGTCATTTGCGGAAAATCCACCAAGGATTATAAAGATCACGATTGGGACGTGTATAGAAACCACCGTATCGGTTTTGTGTTTCAATCGTATAATCTTATTCCCCACCAAACGGTACTCGGCAACGTCGAGCTTGCCTTGACGATTGCGGGCGTTTCCAAAGCAGAGCGCAGAAAAAGAGCGGAAGAAGCGCTGATAAAGGTGGGACTTCAAGACGAACTGTATAAACGCCCGAATCAGCTTTCGGGCGGTCAAATGCAACGCGTCGCTATCGCCCGCGCTCTTGTCAATAATCCCGAAATTTTACTCGCCGACGAGCCGACGGGTGCGCTCGACTCGCAAACGAGTATTCAAATTATGGAGCTTATCCGCGAGATTGCCGGGGAAAGACTGGTGATTATGGTTACGCACAACCCCGAAATTGCGGAACAATATTCCACGCGTATCGTCCGTTTACAGGACGGACTGGTTGTTTCCGATTCCGATCCGTACGAGCCGATAGAGGAAGAAAAAACGGTTGCGGAAGAGATTAAAGAGGAAGTAAAAGAGAGCTTTAAAAAGCAACCGAAGGAAAAGAAAGAGCGCTCGTCGATGGCGTTTAAAACGTCGCTTGGGCTTTCCGCGCGGAATTTGCTGACGAAAAAGGGCAGAACGGCGGTAACCTCTATTGCCGGCAGTATCGGTATCATCAGCGTGTGCTTGGTGCTTGCGCTCTCCAACGGCTTCAATAAATATATATTGCAGACGGAAGAACAAATGCTCTCTTCCAACCCCGTAAAAATCACTCGTTCGAGTATGGACGTCAATTCCATTATGGAGAATATGAGTTCAATGGGCGAAATGCCCGATTTAGACGAGCTGGATAACGAGCTTTATATAGACTCCTTTTTAACGGATTTAGCCAAAGGAATGACGATAACGAACGATTTATCGCGGGGCGAAGGGGGGTATATCGAATACCTTGAAAAGCTGGATAAAACGGAGTATGCCGCTATTCAATATAATTATAATTTTGAGATAAAGAATGCGCTGTATACGAACGTATTTACGGGTGAAAACGCAGAAGTTCAAAGGTTTATGTCGCTTTCTGACCTGAAAGAATTTTTTAAAACGGAATTAAACCCCAAATATCAGCAAATGAGCTATTTGGTGGATTATTTAACGCCCGTTGTCAATAAAATTCCCGGTACGGCGGATATGGCGGATGAAAATTTGTGGGAATACGTACAGTCGCAATATGAGTTGGTAGACGGCGAATGGCCGACAAATTCTAACGAGGCAGTGTTCGTAGTAGGAAAGAACAATGACATCGACGACCTTGCCTTGGCACAGCTCGGTTATATCAACGAAAAGGACTTTGAGGACTTGTTTGAGCAAACGGGCGAGGTGCAAGACCAAGGATATATGAGTATTTCCTATGAGGAAATTCGCGGAAAGCAGTTTCTTTTGCTGGACAACGACGAAATATATCAACGGAACGCAGACGCGAACGCAGAGTATGAGTTTGCGTATAAGGGACAATTAAGCGGAAAGGAAGAATTTGAGGCGTATGCAAACGGGAAGCAAGGCGCGACCAAAATTACGGTGTCGGCAGTGGTACGCTTGAAAGCGGATAAAACGTACGGTTGTTTAAAAAACGGGTTAAACATTACCGAACAGCTTATAGAGGAGTACATTGAAAGAAATAAAACCTCTGAAATTGCCGATTTTCTGCAAAACGGCGGTGCGTCAGTACCGTATTTAGGTCCTGAATTTGCGGCGTTAGAGGGAATGAAATGTTTTGCCCGTCCCGTCGTAAAGAGCATGAGCGACTATTTCAACGATTTAAATAAGAAAACGGACGGAAAACTGAAAATGCACGTGCTTATAGATGGGATCGGCGCAATGCAGTCCATTGGCGCAAGCGACGAAATACACGCCATCTCTATTTACGCGCACAGCTTCGACCAAAAGGAAGAACTCCTTTCGTATCTTGACGCTTGGAACGATACGCATAAATTAGAAGAAGCGAAGCAGGTGAAGTATACCGACTCCATCGGGCTTATGATGATGATGGTAGGCACGATTCTCGACGCAATCACTTACGTATTGGTTGCGTTTACGGCGATATCCCTCGTCGTTTCCTCGGTCATGATAGGCATTATCACCTACGTATCAGTCGTAGAACGAACGAAAGAAATCGGCGTATTGCGCTCGCTCGGCGCGAGAAAGAAGGACATCAAAAACCTGTTCAACGCGGAAACCTTTATCATCGGTTTGGCGTCGGGCTTGTTCGGCGTTGCGGTTACCTACCTGCTCGCCTTTGGCGTGAACGCAATTTTGAATTTCTTTACGGGTATTCCCAACCTTGCTTCTCTCCCGATTTTATCGGCGGGAATTATGGTCAGCGTGAGCGTTGCGCTCACCCTTATCAGCGGACTTATCCCCGCACGCGCAGCGGCGAGAAAAGACCCCGTAGTCGCACTCCGCACCGAGTAAACGCGGAATATTTATGATTAGAAGTCAAGAAACTTAGTTTCTTGCGGAGTGCATGCGCCTCGACGGCAGTCGCGCCCGTAGGGCGTTATAGCCCCAAATAAGCAAAACGTAGTTTTGCGCTACCCACGCCGTCAGGCGTTAGTCGTTATGGCGAACAACAGCAAAGTAGGTATTCTATGATAAAAAAACAATTCACAATACAATCGGATTTCGACGGGCTGGAATTGCACGCTTGCGTGTTCGAGCCCGACGGCGAGAAAAAAGCCGTATTACAAATTCTTCACGGCATGGGCGAGTTTAAAGAACGCTACGAATCGTTTATGGAATATTTTTGCGCCAACGGCTTCGTTGTCGTTTGCCACGACCATCGCGGACACGGCGACAGCGTGAAAGAGCCAGCCGACCGCGGATATTTTTACGAGCTTTCGGGGCGTGCCGTCGTCGAGGACGCCGCGCTTATTACCCGGCGAATGAAAAACGATTACCCGAATTTGAAAGTCTATCTTTTCGGACATAGCATGGGTTCAATGATCGCGCGTTGCTATTTGGAAAATTACGATATGCTGATAGATAAGCTGATTGTCTGCGGTTCGCCGAGTAAAAATCCCTTGGCAGGCACGGCGGTCGCTTTGGAAAAGTGCATACGCCTTTTCCGCGGAGCAAGACACAGAAGCAAGCTGCTTTCCTATCTTTCGACGGGTAAGGGGAATAAGAAATTCCCCGGCGAAGAAAAGGGGGCGTGGCTGAGCAAAAACCGCGAATCTATCGTCGCCTTCTACACGCACGAAAAGGGGAAACACGGCTTTACCTGCAACGGGTACGAAAACCTGTTTAAGCTGATGAAGCGAACCTATCAGAAGAAAGGATATAAGGTCAAGAACCCTACCCTTCCCATTCATTTCATAGCGGGCGGGGACGATCCCGTCATCGTCAACGAGAAGCAGTGGCAAAACGCAATGGAGTTTTTGCGCAAAGTGGGCTATGAGCGGGTAACGGGGAAATTATACGAAGGTTTAAGACACGAAGTTTTCCACGACATCGGAAAAGAAGAAGTACTTTTAGATATGCTTGCGTTTTTTAACGCATAAACCTTATGAAATCGAGCATACTGTTTGCAGGAGGAAAAAGCTTATGCGTATTGCAAACATTATTGCTTATATCTTGGTAATCCTCGGCGCAATCAATTGGGGGCTGTTCGGCTTCTTCAATTTCAACCTCGTATCTTCGGTTTTTGCAGGTGCGAGATCGGCGGGTGCGGTCATCACGTATGCGATTATCGCGCTTTCTGCGCTCTGGCTTATCCTTTCGCCTATCATCACAGGCGGCGTTTTATGGCTGAAAAGCAGACGCGCGGAAAGATAATTTTCCCGCTCTCATTTTTTCCGAAAAACGAAAAGAAACGGACTTTTTCCTCGGAGAAAGCCCGTTTTTTTTCTGCAAGTTATTGACAAATTAGCAATTGCGTAGTATAATAAACATACAATAACCAAAAGGAGAAACGACTATGTTAAACGGATTATTATTATCTGGCGGTCAAATCGCGGGCATCGTTATCGGCGTAATCGTCGTCGTGCTTTTGATTGCCGTCATCGCGTGGTGGATATCCACCCGTAACGCATTCGTACGCTTGAAGAACAAGGTGGAGGAAGCGTGGGCGACCATCGACGTGTACTTAAAGAAAAGATACGACCTTATCCCCAACCTCGTGGAAACGGTCAAGGGTTACGCAAAGCACGAAAGTGAAACGCTGAAAAGCGTGGTAGAGGCGAGAAACGTTGCCATGAACGCAAGAACTCCCGACGAAAAAGTACTTGCGGAAAAGGGACTGAACTCCTCGCTCCGTACCCTCTTTACAGCGGTTTCGGAAAGCTATCCCGAGCTCCACGCCAACACCAACTTCCTCGATTTACAAAACCAACTGAAAAATATCGAGGGCGAGCTGGAAGGCTCTCGCCGTTATTATAACGGTGTGGTAAAATCCTTCAACACCAAGCTTGAAATCTTCCCTGCGAATATCGTGGGCAACCGTATGGGCGAGGACTACAAGAAACGCCCGTATTTCGAGCTGGACAGCGCGGAAGAAAGACAGAACGTTAAGGTTCAATTTTAAGGTATGGAAAATAAATTAAAAACGGCGGGACGGCGGGGCTTTTGTATAGCCGTCGTCCTTGTCTTATTTACTCTTTTACTGGCGGTGTTTCCTGCGCTTCGCGGAATAAAGACTTCGGCGGAAGTAGCGTATGGCGACAGTATCAAAATCGAAAGCTACCAAGTAGAAATGGATATCCGCGAGGATAGAAAGGTGGTCGTGAACGAGAAAATCACCGTTACCTTTTTAAAGCGCGGACTTTCTATGTTTTATCGGAGTTTACCTATCGAAACGGCGCGTTATGAAAACATATCCGCCAAGTGCGCAGGGAACGACGAATTTTCCTATTATATCGAGGATAACCCCGATATGAGCGGATTTTTCGATATCAACTGCGTGGGCAACGCCGATAAGGGCAAAACTTGGACTTACGAAATCGCGTATACAATGGAAAACGGACGCGGAGCGGGCAGTTCGAAAAACGGTATGCGTATCGACGTAATCCCGTTTGGTTTTACCATCGATTTACATAACGTATCGGCGACGGTGCGCTTCCCGTATGCGGTAACGGCGGAAAATTGTATTCTTCGCACCGACTACGGTTCAGACGAAGAGGATACGACGCTGAATAAAAAACTTACCGACGGCGGGAAAACGCTTACCTTTTCGAAAAGCGTGCTCCCCGTGAAGTATAACGGCGTGTTTGACGAGCGCGTGGCGCAGGGCGTTACCGTAGACTTTACCTTTACGGACGGTCAATTTAAGGGCTACACCGCGGCGAGATTATTCACGGACGGAATATGGAAAGTCCTGCTTATCGGCTTGGGCTTTGCGGGCTTGTCCGTCGCCGTTTTATTCCTCACGCGAAAGAAACGGGAAATCATTACGACGGTCAATATCACCGCGCCCGATAATATGTCGCCTATGAAAATGGGTAAAATCCTTGACGGTACGGTGAATAACGAGGATATCACATCCATGATATACTACTTCGCGCACAAGGGATATTTGACGATAGACCTTTCCGACGAGGACGACCCCAAGCTCAATAAACAGGTAACCGAGCTTCCCGAAACCGCCGAGCAATACGAAAAGACGCTGTTTAACGGATTGTTTAAAAAGGACAATATCGTGTCCGTTTCCGAGTTACAGTATAAATTCTACGAATCGGTAGAGAAAGCGAAATTGCAAATTCCCGCGGTCAAAATGTACGAAGGAAAATCGGTTTTCGGATATATCCTCGGCGGAATATTCGCACTGCTGTCGGTGTTCTTTTCTATGTGGTCTTTGTCGTCCGCACGGTTAGGGAGCGGATATATCGACGGGGCGAGCATTATTATCGCAATCCCCGTTGCACTGATATTGTTAATCGGGTTCGTTCGTGAGAATTACCGTTACAAATGGAAAAAAGCGGCGATGCTCGGTACGCGATTGGCGTTATTTGCAATTGCGGGGCTGTTTATCCTGTTGTTCGTGTTTATGCTCGGCAACCATTTCTCCACCGAATACGAAAAGCTTTTTGCTTCGGTGCTTGCCTTTACTTGCGTGTTTATCACGCTGAATGCGATTTCACGGCGCGAGGATTATATCGAAACGCTGGGGCAAATTCTCGGTTTTAAAGATTTTATCGTGTACACGGAAGAGGATAAAATCAAGGTAATGTTAGAAGAAAACACCGAACTGTATTATAAAGTATTGCCGTACGCGCAGGTGTTGGGTGTTACCAACGAATGGGAAAAGAAGTTTGAAAAGCTCCTCATTGAGCCCCCGCAGTGGTGCAGAGGCACGCATATGACGGTATTCGATTATATGATACTCAACCGTTGTATGACCCGTGCAATGATAACGGCAATGGCTCGTCCGCAACCCAAGAGCGGAGGTTCGTTCATCGGCAGAAGCGGCGGAGGCGGAAGCTTCGGCGGCTTCGGCGGAGGCGGCTTTGGCGGCGGCGGTGGTGGCGCAAGATAACGCAAAAAAATAACCTCCTTGCACGAGCAAGGAGGTTTATTTTTTTGCGTTGAATAATTATTTCGCGATTTCGGAATCAGCCAAAACGGGGGAGTTCGCCGCAAAGCGTTTTACCGATTCAACCGCATTCAAGCAACGGCGTTTGGTTTTGTAGTGTTCGCCAAGGCAAAGGAGCTGTCCGTTGCCGTTGAGAAGCTTGTAGATATAATCTCCGCGCTTGGTAAGGGAAATACGGAAATTGCCCTTTTCGATATTCGTTTTATGCGTTTGGATACCGTTCACCGCGCCGATATACGAAGCGTATTCCTCACTGGATAACAGCTTTTCGCCGTTATTTGCGTACAGCTCGAAATAGTACACCGTTTCGCCGTCCGCACCCGTGCCCGAACTTATCAGCCACTTGCCGTTATAGCCGTCGGGAACGGTCAAAGTTTCGGTGTCGTCCTCTGCGGGGACTTTAACGATATGGTCTTGCACGTTCTCGTCGATAACGGCGGTCTTTGCAAAACGCTTCGTCGATTCAATCGCGCTTTCGCAACGCGCTCTCGTGGGGTAATTTTCGCCCATGCAAAGGAGCATATTTTTACCGCTGAGCAGTTTGAAAATATAGTCGCCTTTCTTGGAAAGGGTAACCTTGAAATTGTCTTTGAGAATATTTGCTTTATGCGTTTCGATACCGCGGAGCGCACCGTTATAGGAGGTGTATTCCTCGCTCGATAACAGCTTTTCGCCGTTGGAAGCGTGGAGCTCGAAGAAATACATTTCTTCGCCGTCGCTTGCGTCGTCGGTAATCACACGGCAAATCGTCCATTTGCCCTTGTATCTCGCCGCCTTTTCCGTTTCGCTTTCGTCGTACCAAATATCGTCCTCGACCTCCGCGTCTTTCATTTCGTCGTAAATGGTCGTTTTTGCCTTAGCGGGCGCAACTTCCTTTTTCACGGTGGATTTGCTTGCGGCAGTTTTCTTGGGGGCGGGCTTCACTTCTACCGCTTTCACGGTGCTTGCTTTTTTCGCTGCCTTTTTAGCGGCTTCCGCCTTTTTTACAGCCTCTTCCGCTTTCCGTTGCGCTTCTTCCGCCTTTCTCGTTGCTTCTTCTAATTTACGGATAGCCTCTTCATCAGCAAGGCGTTTCGCTTCTTCGGCGGCTTTCTTCTCGTCGGCGATACGCTGTTTTTCCGCTTCCTCGGCAAGCCGTTTTTCTTCCGCTTCTTGGGCAAGGCGCGCGTGCTCGGCTTCCGCTTCGGCGCGCCGCTTCGCTTCCGCTTCGTCCGCCGCTTTCTTCGCTTCGGCTTTCTTCGCTTCAATCGCTTGCTTTTGCGCGTGCTTTTCCGCTTCTAATTTCTCACGCTTCGCGTGTTCTTCGGCGTGCTTTTCTTCCGCTCGCTTTCTCGCTTCCGCTTCCTTCGCTTCAATCGCCAAACGCTTTTTCGTCTTTGCACGCTTGATACTCAACGCAATAATAACGACGAGTACGACGACGATAAACGCCGCAAGCCCGATAAGCACGTACATCAGCGTGGGATTGGCTTTCAGCTTTTCGATACAGGAAAATACGAATTTCTTGATCGCTTCCATAACAACAACTCTCCTTTCGTGCATTGGCATTTTTGAGGATTCTACCTTAAAATATATGGCGTTTTTCCGCAAAAAATACCGTGATTTATTTTAACACTTATATTTTAATATAAAATATAAAAAAAGTCAACGGGGCAGACAAAAATTTTCACTTGTTTTTTCAAAAAATTTGACTTTTTTCCGTAAATGGTTTACAATGGAATTATGGAAAAGAAGAAAATCAAAACGGCGATTATCGGCGGTGGCGCTTCGGGACTTATTTTGGCGGCTTCGCTTACGCAAAAGGGCGAGGATATCCTCGTTCTTGAACGGAACGACAGAGTAGGGAAAAAGCTCTCTGCGACTGGGAACGGTCAGGGCAATATCACCAACCTTGCCGTAACGCAAACGGAATATTTTTCTTCCTCGCCCGCGGGCGGGGCGCGTGCGCATACAATTATAAACGACTTTGACGACAAATCGCTGTCGGCGTTTTTTGAACGGCTCGGCGTACCGCTTATCGCCGACGAACGGGGCAGAGAATACCCTGCGGGACGGCAGGCTTCCGCGCTTACCGACGCTTTACGCTTTTATATCGCGGAAAAGGGAGTACGCATGCAGACGAACGCTCGCGTCAACGCGATTAAAAAGCAGGGCGAGAAATGGGAAATTACGGCAGAAAGCGGTGTGTTCGAAGCGGAAACGGTTGTGCTTTGCACGGGCGGGAAAGTGGCAAAAAATTTCGGCACGGACGGCTCGGCGTATGCGCTTGCGACCGCGCTTGGGCATACGGTTACTCCGCTTACTCCCTCGCTTGTGCAACTGAAAACGGACACCGTGCATACGAAAACACTTAAAGGAATCCGCGCGGCGGACGCGGGACTTACGGCAGTGTGGACGGAAAAGGGCAAAACGCAAAAAACCGAACTTACGGGCGATATAATCTTTACCGATTACGGCGTTTCAGGCGACGCGGTATTCCGTATCTCGGCGTTTATCACGGACAAGCTTTCCTCTGCCGTTACACTGTATATCGACTTTTTACCGAACTTCACCGAAGAACGGCTTTTTACCCTGTTGACGGAAAAACGGAAAACCTTTAAAGAACTTCCGCAAAACGAATTGCTCGGCGGTGTTTTGAATAATCAAATCGGCAGAGCGGTATTAAAACGCGCGAACGGGGATATTAAAGAGGCGGTCAAGCTCGTCAAAGCCTTTCCCTTACAGGTTACGGGCACGCTCGGGTTTGATTACGCACAGGTTACCAAAGGCGGAATCCCCTTAAACGAGGCAGACGAGAATTTGCAAAGCAAATACGCGAAAGGGCTGTATTTCGCGGGGGAGATACTCGATATCGACGGACAGTGCGGCGGCTTCAATTTACAATGGGCGTACTCGTCCGCACGCACGGTCGCCAAAGCGATTGAGGAAAAAGCAGGGGGGCAGGTATGCGTTTAATCACTCTTTCCGATATCAAATTGCCTTTGGATAAAGACGAGAGCGAGCTCGTTAAAATTGCCGAAAAAAAACTGAAAAGAAAACCCGCGTATTTCGCGATCAAGAAAAAATCCTTGGACGCACGCAATAAACAGGACGTCCGTTTCGTCTACACGATAGAATTTTCCGACCAAAAATACGAGGAACAGCCCGAACGGCTTGAACGCTTGGCGAAATCGAAGCTCCCCGAAGAAAAAGTACTCGTGGTGGGGAGCGGTCCGGCGGGGCTGTTTTGCGCGTTACGGCTGTTAAAACGGGGAATTTTGCCCGTTTTGATAGAACGGGGCGGGTGCGTGGAAGACCGTGAACGGGCAATCAACGCTTTTTTTGATACCCGTAAATTACAGACGGAAACGAATATCCAGTTCGGCGAGGGCGGTGCGGGGACTTTTTCCGACGGAAAGCTGAACACGCAAACGCACAGCCCGCTCAATAAAGAGGTGCTCAAAACCTTTGTGGAGTTTGGCGCGCCCGAAGAGATACTTTGGCTGAATAAACCGCATATCGGCAGTGACAATTTAAAAAAAGTCGTCAAAAATATGCGCGAATATATCCTCGGACAAGGGGGGCAGGTACGCTTTCACACCCGCTTGGACGATATTTGTATAAAGAACGGAAGAGCGGTTTCGGCAACGCTGACCGATACCCAAAACGGCGGGACGGAAACGCTGGATATTTCCGCAATCGTGCTTGCCGTAGGACATAGTGCAAGGGACACTTTTGAAAAATTACTCGCCAAAGGCGTTGTCATGCGGCAAAAGGATTTTGCGGTCGGCGTTCGTATCGAGCATTTGCAGGATAAGATAGGCTTTGCGCAGTACGGCGAGGCATACAAACGCCTGCCTGCGGCGGATTATAAATTGGTTTCGCATGCAAGCGAGCGTTCAGCGTTTACCTTTTGTATGTGCCCCGGGGGCTTCGTTATGCCTGCCACTAGTGAAGAATACGCCGTTGTAACGAACGGTATGAGCAACTATGCCCGAAAGGAAAGGAACGCAAATTCCGCGCTGATCGCGCAGGTTACGCGTGCTGATTTCAAAAGCGAACACCCGCTTGCGGGGATTGCATTTCAACGGGAAATCGAACGCGCCGCATATCTTGCGGGCGGGAAAAATTATAACGCGCCCGTACAGCTTGTCGGTGATTTTTTAAAGGATAGGATAAGCGATAAATTCGGCGAAGTAACGCCCTCGTACGCGGTGGGTACGGCGTTTGCCGATTTGCGTGCGGTATTGCCTGCGGGGGTGGTGAGCGCGCTCAAAGGTGCAATCGTCGATATGGATAGAAGATTGCGCGGGTTTGCTTCTCCCGACGCGGTACTGACGGGGGCGGAAACGCGTACTAGCTCGCCTATTAGAATAGAACGGGACGAAACGATGCAGTCGGTAAGCGTAAAAGGCTTATTCCCTTGCGGAGAGGGCGCGGGGTATGCGGGCGGTATCACCTCGTCGGCGGCGGACGGGATTCGCGTTGCCGACGCAGTATTTGCCGAGTTTTTGCGGTAAATCTATTAAAAATACCTCGTTTTCATTATTTTATCATAATTCTTTCACATAAATTTCACATTTGGGGAATACAATAAAAGGAGAACACAGGAGAAAGAAAAAAACGGACTATCCTAAAACTTTTTTCATATTCTCTCACTATGGTATGCGGCGCGCCGTTCGGCGCGCCGCATATCTTTTGCACGAAAAAAGCACGGCTGTTGCCGTGCTTTCAATCTAATTCCAAAATGGCGGGAGAGAAATATTCACTGTTTAAAAATTCTTCCACCGACACTTCCAGCCCCGCGCATACCTTATAAAGCACGCTGACCGTCGGACTCTTCGTGTGCCCCGTATATAAATTTTGCAAAGTGGAAATGGGCAAGCCCGAGTTCTTTGCTAACCTGTATAGGGTCATTCCCCGCTTATATAAAAATTCGTCTATCCGTTTAGCTATCGCTTCCGCAATCGTCATCGTTTTATCCTCTATTATCATTATATCATCTAATAGTTGAGTTTTTATACCTCAATTGAGATATAAACGCTTGCAAAAGGGGAAAAAATGTGATAAAATAATAAAAAGAAGTAAAAATACAACCGAAAGTAAAGCGATTTCAACGATTGGTTGAGTAAAAACGCTACCGATTTTCAACGGTTTGTTGTATAATAAATTTACAATAAAAATTATTCGGAGGCGAATTATGGAAAACAATCAAACGATCGGTGCAAAGCTCGTGGCTTTGCGAAAGGCAAAGGGCGTTACGCAGGCGGACTTGGGCGCGTACCTGAATATATCGTATCAAGCGGTATCGAAATGGGAGCGCGACGAATCCTGTCCCGACTTTAACACGCTCTCGCGTATTGCGCAATTTTTCAGTGTGCCCATCACTTACTTTGAAAGCGGCAACGGGGAAACGGTGTACACGGCTACGGTAGCGCAAACGACGCCCGCCCGCGAAATGCTGGGCGTATGCAAAGACTGCGGTAAGGTGGTGTACGCAGGCGAAGAGGGGGCAACCTCGTCTGCGCTTATATGTAAAGTGTGCACGGATAAGCGCGCACGCGAGCAAAAAGCGTTAGTGGAAGCCGCGAAGAAGCGTGCCGAGCAAAAGCAAAAGGAATTAGAACGCGCGAAAGCGGAGCGCGTGCAAAAGATTGCGCGGTCGCGTAACCGCGGTCTGATTTGGGGCGGTATCGTCGGCGCACTGTTCTTGCTTATAACCATTTTTTCGTTGTCGGGCGCGGAAGACGTCGGTTCAACGATAGGCGGGGGATTGATTCTCACCATTTTGGGCTTTACTTATATTTCCCAACTCTTTTGGGACGGTGCGGTGCTCGATTGCACGCTCGCAGGCGGTAAAGTAATCGGTACGCCAGGCGTTATTTTCACTTTTGATTTAGACGGATTTATCTTTTTGATTGCGATGAAGATATTATTTGCGGTCATCAAATTTATCGTATGGCTGTTGACGGTAGTCGTTTGTGCAGTGGCGGCAATCGTCATTTCTCCGTTTACTTTTGTTCCCGCTTTAATGCGCGTGAACAAAGGCGACCTTGTATAAAATTATAAGGAGTATATATAATATGAAAAAGATTTGGAAACTTTTAGCGGCAACTTTGGCGTTTTCCTTTACGCTGGGTTTAGCGGTAGCATGCGGTGGCGGAGATGGCGAAGCAGGGCAATCGCAAGGCGGACAAACGAGTGACTCTTCCCAAAGCGAAGAAGAAAAAGAAACGTTGGAAATTACGGGCGTTTCGTTTGAGGATTCGACCGTACATTATGACGGCGAGGAAAAATTAATCGTTGTTACAGGGGAATTACCTGACGGCGTGAGCGTTTCCTATCGAAATAATAAAGGCACGGACGCGGGTGTTTATGAAGCGACGGCAACGCTTTCGGGAGATGGATATAAAACGAAAACCTTGAATGCTACGCTGGAAATTTTATTCACGGCAGAAGACCTTATCGAAGCACGCCAAAACGTTTTAAACGGTACTTCCGAGAACTACGACTTTACCTTAGATTTTAACGGGAGCATGGAAGTGTTGGGCATTAGCGGAAGCGTGGGCGGTAAGTACGACGGTCAATACCGTTACAATAAAGACACGGGCGAAGTACAATTCAAGCGTCTGATGAGCGGAGCGTTGTTAAACGATTCAACGGAGTACGTATTCACGCAGAGCGCACAAAAAATAAAAGTCAATATGGAAGAGGACGGCGAAGTGAAAAAAGTATCCGTCGTTCCGAACGAGGAAGAGGGGCTGACTTTGGTAAATAAGCCCGTCGCGGCTATTGTCGATTCTTTAAAGGCTGAAAATATTGTAGGGTTGACTAAGCTTACAAACGACGAATACGATTATAAAGCGACCTTGAAGTTCACTTCCGACAATAAATATTTAGGCGCGCTTTGCAACGTATTGGGCGGTTTGGGTACGAGTGTTTCCATAAAAGGAGTAGAATTTACGAATCCTATCAGCGGTATCGAGTTATATTTTGATATGGACGGGGACAGACTGGACACCTACCGTTTGAGCGCAGAATTATCCGTTCCCGTAAAAGCGGTAGACGTAACCCTTTCTCTTACTTATGAACAAAACGCGGATAACACGCAAATCGTCATTCCCTCGACGAGCGGTGTCGTTATGACGCAAAGCGGTATTCAAAGCGAGCTTGCGGTTATCAATAACGCGCTTACGGCGTTAAAGAATTCCGACGCGTATTCGCTCGACCTCGTGGCGGAAAATCAATTCGACCCCGCTTGGAACGTGCTTGCTACGACGGATAAATACGAGGCGAGAATGTACAAGAATACGGTGGACGGAAACGTTTGGTTCAATCATTCGTATAGATACAGAGCGCACCACGAAACGGACGGTGCGGAAGCTTACGAATATACGCTCGGAAATTTGAGTGACGGAACAAATAAGGTTTACCTTGTTTCTCGCAGAGGCACGAACACCGCAGAAGAGCAGACGGGGATTTCCGCCGATACGCAGTTTGAGTATTTGACGGGTATGATTACACAGACGGCGGAAAACATTGACTGTATCCGCAAGGAAACGGAAGGAGATACTACCGTTTACCGCGTGTATCTGGGCAGAAACGCAACGCTGGGTGTACAAAATAAGATTTTGGATATCATCAATTCGAACGAGGGCGAGGGCGTAGTAGACGTAAACAATTATTTTAACGCAAACGCCTATACCGTCAACGAAGCGGAAGTGGTAGTCGAAATGAAAAACGGCGAAATCGTGGGGATAGATTGTAAAACGGAGCTTTGCTACGAACCTACCGCAGGGGAGTATACCGAATACAATATCACACTCACGAACACCATCGAATTAAAGGTAAACGAAAAACTGGAAGACGCGCAGAAATACGAAGCGCCCGAAAAATTAGAAGAGAAAATTTTGGGTGTTATCAAGGGCGGCTTGATGTTTATGAGCTATTTTATTCTTTAATGAAATTCAAGCAAAATAACCCCGCCTCGGAGTAAGCTCCGAGGCGGGGTTGTATATATCTAATTATTTTTCGTATTTCGTTTTTATCCAAGCAAGGCGAGTGTAGTTCGGCTTCGTCAGCTCTTTTATCGCCTCGTAGTAAATTTCACTTAAAAGCTCTAACCGCTCCAAGGTGATATATTCGTTCGGTTGATGTATCGTTACTTCTTCGCCCTTGATTTCAGGTCCGAACGCGCAACCG
>JAZNDR010000066.1:0-2020 GCA_045588185.1 Candidatus Scatosoma sp.
GCCCAAGCCGTACCGTTGAATTGTAAGCAAATATCATTCGTAAGTTCATATACGTTGGAATCATCACCACCAACCTTAAAGGTCGTGCCTGCCGTTACGACAAATTCGTCGCCCATCGTAGGCGCAGTTGCCGTATAAATTACGATAAAGTCGCTTGCCACGTTAGGCCCTGCAATAAAGGATGCAGGACAGAAGTTGAAGTAGGATGCACCGCCGTTTATGGTCGAATTTGTCATCATCTCCGTCCAATCGTCGCCCTGCGTATAATAACCGCTAGTCTGTAAGCCGCTCAAATGAAGAATGGTATAACGCATACCGTTGCCAAGCGTTTCCGTATTATCATTCCAAGAAGAATTGATATGCGTAAAGGTTACGGGGGTAGTTACCACTTCCACAGGGGGCGTATAAACTGCCCACTTTGTACCGTTGAATTGAAGATACGTATCTTCCGCAATTTCATAAAGATTCGGATCCACACTACCGTTTGTGAAAGTTGCACCTGCGGGGAATTTCAAAATTGTGCCTTCCGCAGGGCTGGTTACCCATTTCATAACAATGCTATCGCCCGTGCCGTCAAGCCAAGCGCGAACGATAAACGAAAGATTGTTGGCATCGACGGGTTGGTCGTTCAACGTCATCTTTGCATACAAACCGCTGTAATTAGCATCGATGCTACCAACGGCAATACCGCCACTAAATTCAAGAATAGAATAATAGTCGCCTATATCGGTAGCATGATTCCAATAAGAGTGAATGCCCGTCAAAGAAACCTTTGTCGTTTCTTTCATATTGACGGTAATGCTGTCAATATAGAAATAAGGAGAAACCGTACCCTTGTCACGAAGACCAAGCGCAAACGCACCCAAATCGCCGTTTTCCGCCGTAATATAATTCAAAGGCAAAGAAATGTCGCACCACGTAGACATATTGTGCGCCCCTGCGCCGCCTACGCTGCCGCTGCCGTTATTAATTCTCAATTCGTCATCAGCGGTATAATCGGGGGAATACGCCCTTACAACAACGCTTTCCACCGTGCTTGCCAAAATCTTCGCCGCGCTGAAATCAACGTTTACGTATGCCGCGCCGTTGTCTGCAATTTTCAATACCGAACCTTCAGAGCCTGCAGGCAAACCTTCCGCTGCACCGTCCACAAAGGAATATGCAACGCCATTGTAATCACTAAGACTAAATTGACCGTTATTTGTAAATTCCGTTTCCAAAGCCGTCGTTTCTGCCGTTGCGTTGATCGCCGTAAAAATACCGCCCCACCCAGAAAAAGCAAAGCTGAATACCATTACAAAAGCAAGCAAAACGTTCAACATTTTTCTCTTCAATACTTTCATAATTTTTAGTTCCTCCAAATAGGTTTTATTTTTTGATGATAAAACACCTCTACGCTACTATTTTACATCATTAAGAATCAATTTCCAATATAAAAAATTAACCATTTTACATTATAAATAAACTTTTTGGGGTGTGAAATATATGCAACACAGCATATTTGCTTTTTGCAAATATTTGATTCCCTCTATATAATTGTTTACGGTAATTATTTTAGAATATTGTCTAAAAAACAATTCACTCCTACGATATCACTTGATTCATAAGCATATTTTTCAGATCTAAATACAAAACTACCATGTGCGTACAATTTACTGTAAGCGTTTTACTTTGTTAGGATAAAGATACGAATTTTCCTTTGTTCGTTGTGGCTAGAGTGGCATAGGACAAACCCCAAAGTCAATGCGAAAAAATTCTTGGTAAGCATTGTAAGATTACTTTTTTAACCAACAATTTTTTCGTGTATCCTTGACTTTGGGGATTTTTTGTTTCTTAATGTAAAGTTTTATTTTGACCTATGCCTTTCTGCCCCTGCCGAAAAAAGGCAAAATAAAAATTACAAGGAGCAAAAAAGAAAATGAAAAAAGTAATCTATTCAGTAGCAAGGTACGGTAAAAACGTATCAAAGATAACCGGCGTCGGTTATGTATCAGAAGATAGTTTAATTATCGCTGCCGTT